>JALYWP010000323.1 GCA_030852655.1 Pseudomonadota bacterium
AATTCAGCACCAGCGCCGCCTGCGGGTAGGACCTCGCCGAAGTCTTGATGCCGGCCGCCTCGCGCGCCGGCGACAGGCGTCCGTCGGCAGCGACGGCCAGGGCGCCCTCGATGCCGCTTCCATCGGCGAGGCGGGCCGATATGCTGTCGGAACCGATCGCCCAGTCCGCGACCAGTCCGCGCTTCCATGTGATTCCTGGACGGGTAGCTACGGCCGCTTCCAGCACGGCGTTCAGGTGGCGGTTGGGGATATTCAGCCCGAAGTGATGCTCGCCGATCTCGGCCGCGCGAAAAGTCGCGACCGGGCTGCGGATCAGCCGCCTTGTCGCGTCGGCGATGCGCATCACCTTGAGCGGCGCCGCGTTCGGCCGGAGGGTCGTCAGGACGCCGAGCCCGTCGAGCAGGGCAAGTGCGGGCGTCATCAGCGCCGTGGTGCGCCTGTCCTCGGCGAGTGGGGCAGGGCCGGCCAGCGTCACCGGCATGCCGAGATCGGCAAGCGCAAGCGCCGCGATCAGACCCACGGGCCCGGTACCGGCAACGATGATCCGAGGGTTTTGCTGTGTGTCCACTTTGTATCCACCGGGCACTCGGGAATATCGGTGCCGAGCTATATGGCAGGCCGCACCGGTTTATCAATGCGACCATGCAGCGCCTCTCGCACGTCCAGGATACCGCTTGTGCCGGCTGCTGCCCTGCGATTACTGTCTCTGCGGTTTTGCCGGCTGTTCCGGCCGGGAAATGCAATGGGACTGACACGGCCTTTGAAACCAAGAAAAGTCACATGGCCGCAGGCGCGCGCCTTCTCGGTCCACCTGCTGACGGCTTCGGGCTCGTTCCTCGCCTTTCTGTCTCTCGTCGCGGCAAGCGAGGAGCGCTGGACGGCAATGTTCTGGTGGCTCGGCCTTGCGCTCTTCGTCGACGGCATCGACGGCCCCATCGCACGCAAGCTCGAGGTCAAGGAAATCCTGCCGACATGGTCGGGCGAGTTGCTCGACAACATCATCGACTACGTCACCTACGTGCTGATCCCGGCCTTCGCGCTTTATCAGTTCGGCCTGATGGGCGAGGGGCTCTCCTTCCTCTCGGCGGCGATCATCGTCGTATCGAGCGCGATCTATTACGCCGACACCGGCATGAAGACGAAGGAGAACTTCTTCAAGGGCTTCCCCGTCGTCTGGAACATGATCGTGTTCACGCTGTTCGTCGTAGCGCCGGGCGAGACGGCCTCCTTCGCCGTCGTCGTCATTGCCGCAATTCTCACTTTCATGCCGGTGCATTTCCTGCATCCGGTGCGGGTGAAGCGGCTCCGGCCGATCAACCTGGGCATCACGCTCGCTTGGTGCGCCTTTGGCGTGCTGGCGCTGGCGGAATCCTTCCTGGCGCAATTCTATACCCAGATCGGCGTGTTGGCGGCGAATGTCAGCGCCTTCACCAAAATTGGCATCGCCGCCACCAGCATCTATCTGTTTTTCATCGGCGGCAT
Source organism: Pseudomonadota bacterium (assembly GCA_030852655.1). Lineage (GTDB taxonomy): Bacteria > Pseudomonadota > Alphaproteobacteria > Rhizobiales > Rhizobiaceae > Mesorhizobium_K. Next base: position 1,483 of record JALYWP010000323.1, read on the forward strand.
CATGCAGCTGTTTCCCAACCTTGGCGCAAAGCGCGAGCCAGAGAAGTCCTGATCAATGTCCAAGGCCATAAAGATCCACGCCCAAGGCGGCCCCGAGGTGCTTGCCTACGAAGACAACGATCCCGGCAGGCCCGGACCGGGCCAGGTGCTGGTGCGGCACACCGCGATCGGACTCAATTTTCTCGACACCTATTACCGCAGCGGTCTTTATCCGGCGCCGAACGGTCTGCCGCTCATTCCCGGCAGCGAGGCCGCCGGCCAGGTCGTCGAAGCCGGGGAGGGCGTCAACGGGCTGAAGTCGGGCGACCGGATCGCCTACACGACGCAACTCGGCGCCTATGCCGAGGAGCGCGTGGTTCCTGCCGACAGGCTGGTCAAGGTGCCTGATGGCGTCACCGACGATCAGGCCGCCGCCATGATGCTGAAAGGCATGACGGCCCATTACCTTCTGCACCGCACCTACAAGGTGAAGGCCGGCGATACGATCCTCTGCCACGCCGCCGCCGGCGGCGTCGGGCTGATTCTCGGCCAGTGGGCGAAACATCTCGGCGCGACCACCATCGGCACCGCCGGCTCGCCCGACAAGGTTGAACTCGCCAGGGCGCATGGTTTCGACCATGTCATCAATTATCGCGAGCAGGATTTCGTCGCCGAAGTGAAGCGTGTCACCGACGGCAAGCTCTGCGACGTCGTCTACGATTCCATCGGCAAGGACACGTTTCCGGGTTCGCTGGACTGTATCCGCCCGCTGGGTATGTTCGCCTGCTTCGGCCAGTCGTCCGGTCCGATTCCGCCCGTCGACCTGTCCATCCTTGCCAAGAAGGGGGCGCTCTTCGCGACGCGGCCGACGCTCTTCGTCTACATTGCCAAGCGCGAGGACCTCGAGGCCTCCGCCGCCGCGCTCTTCGACGT
>JALYWP010000335.1 GCA_030852655.1 Pseudomonadota bacterium
CGCTTCACCATCGTCATCGATCCCGGCCACGGCGGCATAGACGGGGGCGCGGCGGGAACGAGCGGTACGGTCGAAAAAGACATTACGCTGACCTTTTCGGAGGAGCTTCGCGATCGGCTGCGCGCCGATGGCCGCTACAACGTCTTCATGACGCGCGATAAGGACGAGTTCCTGCGCCTCGACGAACGCGTGAGGATCGCCCGCGAGCACGGAGCCGACCTCTTCATTTCCATCCATGCCGACACGATCCGGCTGAAGGGCATTCGCGGGGCGACTGTCTACACGGTTTCGGAGAAGGCGTCCGACGCGGAGGCGCAGGCGCTCGCTGACCGCGAAAATCTTTCCGACCAACTCGCCGGCATCGAGATCGAAGAGGAAAACCAGGAGGTCGCGGACATTCTCGTCGATCTCATCAAGCGCGAGACGCACAGCTTTTCGATGCGCTTCGCGCGCTCGCTGGTGGGAGAGTTGTCGACCTCGGTCGGCCTGATAAACAACCCACATCGCTTTGCCGGTTTCAGGGTGCTGAAGGCGCCCGACGTGCCGTCAGTGCTGCTCGAGCTCGGCTATCTGTCGAACGCCAAGGACGAGGCGCAACTGACAAGCGCCGAATGGCGCAGCAAGGCGGCAGCCAGCATATCGAAGGCGATCGAGATATTCGCAACCTCGACGGGCAGTGCCGGAGGCTGATATGGGCAGGCGAAACGGCAGCTGGACGACAAGTGGCGCATCGACCACATTCGCCAGAATTATTTCGAAGATTGTGGCCTGCCGCGCATGGTTGCCGTATTTTATCCACATCGCCGGACCAAGGGTTGGCGGATTCGGAACGGGTCGGTTCCGGCGTCGCGTGATTGCTGTCGCTGTTCTACTGGAAGCCCCGATCTGACACTGGAGCGGGCATGATTCGACTGATCGGTTATTTCTTCGGCATCGGCACGGCGCTGGCGCTGCTCGTGGCGGCGGGTATCGGCGTGTTCGTCGGCAACCTGGCCAAGGACCTGCCCGACTACGAAGTGCTGTCGAAATACGAGCCGCCGGTGACCACACGCGTGCACGCCTCGGACGGAGCGCTGATGGGCGAATTCGCCCGCGAGCGACGCCTCTATCTGCCGATCCAGGCAGTCCCCGATCGCGTCAAGGCGGCGTTCCTTTCGGCCGAGGACAAGAATTTCTACAAGCATCCCGGCATCGACGTGACGGGCCTGTTCCGCGCCGCCCTCAACAATATCCAGACCGGCGCCAGGCAGGGTGCTTCGACGATCACTCAGCAGGTCGCCAAGAACTTCCTGCTGACCAAGGACCAGACCTACGAGCGCAAGATCAAGGAAGCGATCCTGGCCTTCCGCATCGAGCAGGCCTATTCCAAGGACCGCATTCTCGAACTCTATCTCAACGAGATATTCTTCGGCCTCGGCTCCTATGGCGTCGCCGGCGCCGCGCTGACCTATTTCGACAAGTCGGTCAACGAACTGACGGTCGCCGAGGCCGCCTATCTGGCCGCGCTGCCGAAGGGGCCTTCGAACTATCATCCTTTCCGCCACACGCAGAACGCCATCGACCGCCGCAACTGGGTCATCCAGCAGATGGTGGAGAACGGCTACGTGTCGCGCGAAGAAGGCGACAAGGCCAAGACCCTGCCGCTCGGCGTCAAGCCGCGCCGCAACGGCACCTACCTGTTCGCCGGCGAGTACTTCACCGAGGAGGTCCGCCGCGAGATCATCTCGCGCTATGGCGAAAACGCGCTCTATGAGGGCGGCTTGTCGGTGCGAACGACGCTCGATCCGGCGATGCAGAGAATCGCCCGCAAGGCGATGCAGAACGGCCTCATCAAGTACGATACGCTGCGTGGCTACCGCGGTCCGGTCGAGACGATCGACATGGGCGCCGACTGGGGCGTGCCACTAGGCGAGGTCAAGGACCTCGACGACGTTCCCGAATGGCGGCTGGCCGTCGTGCTGGAAAGCTCGGACGCCGGCCTGTCGATCGGGCTGCAGCCGAAGCGTGAGGTATCGGGCAAGCTGTCCGAGGAGCGCGAGACAGCCACGGTGTCGGTCGAGGACATGAGCTTCGCCATGCGCCACTATGTCGACGGCAAGCGCGTCAAAGCCGATTCTCCGGCGGAGGTGCTGAAAGCCGGCGACGTCGTCTATGTCGAGAAGAAGGAAGGCGGCGGCTACCAGTTGCGCCAGGTGCCAGCAGTGGCAGGTGGGCTGGTGGCGATGGACCCGCACACCGGCCGCGTGCTTGCGATGGTCGGCGGCTTTTCGTTCTCGCAATCCGAGTTCAATCGCGCCACGCAGGCGATGCGCCAGCCCGGATCGTCGTTCAAGCCGATCGTCTACGCAGCGGCGCTCGACAATGGCTACACGCCGGCGTCCGTCATCATGGACGGCCCGATCACCATCACTTCGGGCAATACGGTCTGGTCGCCGAAGAACTATGACGGCAAGCCGGGCGGCCCCTCGACGCTGCGCACCGGCATCGAGCGCTCGCGCAACCTGATGACCGTGCGCCTCGCGCACGACATGGGCATGAAGATCGTCGCCGAATATGCCGAGCGCTTCGGCGTCTACGACCATCTCATGCCGTATCTGCCGATGGCGCTCGGTTCCGGTGAAACGACCGTGATGCGCATGGTGTCGGCCTATTCCGTGATGGCCAATGGCGGACGCCAGATAAAGCCTTCGCTGATCGACCGCATACAGGACCGCTACGGCAAGACCGTCTACAAGCACGACGAGCGCTCCTGCGAAGGCTGCGTGTCGGAGGAATGGACCAACCAGGCCGAGCCGGAACTGATCGACAATGCCGACCAGGTGCTTGATCCGATGACGGCCTATCAGATCACTTCGATGATGGAAGGCGTGGTGCTGCGCGGCACGGCCACCACGCTGCAGGAACTCAACCGTCCGCTCGCGGGCAAGACTGGTACCACCAATGACGAGAAGGATGCCTGGTTCATCGGCTTCACGCCGAACCTCGTCGTCGGCCTCTACCTCGGTTTCGACCAGCCGCGGACGCTCGGCAAGGGCTCAACGGGCGGCGGATTGGCCGCCCCGATATTCAAGGAGTTCATGGCTGAGGCACTGAAGGACACGCCGCCTGCGGAATTCCAGATCCCCGAGGGCATGAACCTCATCGCAATCAATCGCAAGACCGGGATGCGCGCCCATGAAGGCGAGCCGGGCACCATCATGGAGGCCTTCAAGCCCGGCACCGGGCCGGCCGACACCTATTGGGTGATCGGCATGGATTCCGGCGGCCAGGTGGGCGAGGCGCTTTCACCAGCGGCTGCCGGTGCCATCCAGGGCGGCGGCGGCGGGCTGTACTGATACGCATAGCCGGTCCTTCACATCTCTTTCGAGCATCGGACACAGCCCAAACGGCTTGCGCCTGCCAGCCGATGCTCTCCGTTCTCAGGCAGCAGGGATGGGCGGACCTCGCGGTTCGCCCATTTCTCTTTCGGCGCTTTACAGGCAGGTACCGCATCCCTATGTTCCGCGCCGATTCAACAGTCCATTCGATGAAAGCACCCTCCAGCCATGCGCGCGGAAACCGAAAAGCTCGTCGACGAGATCAGGCAGGCCATAAGCCTGCTGAGGAGGCATCTTTGACTGGGATCAGGCGCTGAAGCGACTTGATTACCTGAACATGCGCGCCGAGGATTCCTCCCTCTGGAACGACGCGCAGGAAGCCCAGAAGCTGATGCGGGAGCGCCAGAGCCTCGAGGACGGCATCAAGGCCGTGAGAGGCGTCTCGCAAGCTCTGGAAGACAATATCGGCCTGATCGAACTCGGCGAGGAGGAGGGCGACCAGTCGGTGATCGAGGAGGCCGAGGCCGCGATCCGGTCGCTGTCCGGCGAGGTCAAGGCGCGCCAGATCGAGACCATGCTCTCGGGCGAAGCCGACAGCAACGACACCTATCTCGAAATCCATGCCGGCGCGGGCGGCACCGAAAGCCAGGACTGGGCATCCATGCTTCTGCGCATGTACACGCGCTGGGCCGAACGCCGCCGCTTCAAGATCGAGGTGCTGGAAGTCCATGAGGGCGAAGAGGCGGGGATCAAATCCGCCACCATCCTCATCAAGGGCCACAACGCCTATGGCTGGCTGAAGACCGAATCCGGCGTTCATCGGCTGGTGCGCATCTCGCCCTATGATAGCAATGCGCGTCGCCATACCTCTTTTGCCAGCGTCTGGGTCTATCCCGTCATCGATGATTCGATCGACATCGAAGTCAGCGAATCGGATGTGCGTATCGACACCTATCGATCGTCCGGCTCGGGCGGCCAGCACGTCAACACCACGGATTCAGCGGTGCGCATCACCCACCTCGCGACCGGCATAGCGGTCGCCTGCCAGGCCGAGCGCTCACAGCATAAGAACAGGGCGAAGGCGTGGGAGATGCTGCGCTCGCGCCTCTACGAGGAAGAACTGAAGAGGCGCGAAGCGGCGGCCAACGCGACCGAAGCGTCGAAATCCGACATCGGCTGGGGCCACCAGATACGCTCCTACGTGCTGCAGCCCTACCAACTGGTGAAGGATCTTCGCACCGGAGTGGAAAACACCAGTCCCTCCGACGTGCTCGATGGCGATCTCGACGAATTCATGGAGGCGTCCCTGTCGCAGCGCATCGACGGCGGGGAAGGGCAACCGGTCGCGGATCTGGATTGATCGGGCAATCTTGCGCTTTCGTTAACCATTAAAAGCGCAGCATCCCTGGTGCGGATGACCGCGCCGCTCCGAATTTGCACTGCAATCTGAACGGCGCGCCGGCGCGGATTCGCTCCCCATCGGAACCTCGGGGAGACAAAAGCATTATTGCCGGACGCGTGGTAACTGCGGCTGACGAGCCGGCAAAATGGGAAGACACGGTCCTGGGAACGGGCAAGCGAAGGCTTGACGAACTCGTTTTGACAGGAATGGATCATGTCTCACCACACAAGCATTCCCGCCCAGGGACCCTCAAGACTTCTCATTTCGGGCTTTGCCGCCGCCATCCTGGCGGCCGGCATGGCCGGTCCAGCCGTTGCCCATGACGCCAAACCTACCGCGGCCAAACCGCAGGGCTGGTCCTACCCATTCTCCTGCTGCTCGGGCTATGACTGCCGCGAAGTGTCGTCCAGACAGATAAGCGAAAGGCCGGAGGGCTACGTCATCAGGGGGACCGGCGAAGTCGTCGCCTATTCCGACCAGCGCCTGAAGGATTCCCCGGACGGCGAGTATCACTGGTGTTCCGTGGCAGGCGCTGACAATACGCGCACCATCTGCCTGTTCGTGCCGCCCCGCTCTTACTAGCGCGCCACGATCTTTCCGGTTGAGAGACGCGCCTGGATTTCGGGGATTGCTCCAGGCTAGGGCCTGTTTCCACCGATCGCTTGCGTGATTTCCTTCGCTGCACGGGCGACCAGCGGGCCAAGTGCCGCTGCACGCTCGGGCGTGACCCGCACGGTTGGGCCGGAGACGGAAATGCCGGCCACCGGGTTCGCCGAATTCGTTGAAGATCGCGGCCGCAACGCAGCGCATCCCCTCATTGCGCTCTTCGTCATCGATCGAGAAGCCGCGCGCCTGGCTTTCGGCGAGGTTTTTGGCCAGCGAAGCAGGATCGGCGAGGGTCCTTGCGGTATAGGCGGCCAGCCCAGCCTTGCGGACGATCGCCGCGATGCGTTCGGACGGAAGGTGGGAAAGGATCGCCTTGCCGATGCCCGAGGCATGGAACGGGCTGCGCGTACCCGGCCGGAAGAAGGCGCGGATCGCCTGGTGCGTCTCGACCTGGCTGACGAAGACCACGCAATCGTCCTCGGCGACGCCGAGATTAGCGGTCTCGCCGGTCGCTTCCATCAGCTCCTGCATGATCGCACGCGCCCGGTCGACAAGCTTGCGCCGGCGCAGGAAGGCCGAGCCCATGCGATAGGTCTCGACCCCGACTGACCAGAGCTGTGCGTCGCCGTCGAACTCCACCATGCCGTGGGCGGCCAGTGTGGTGAGCATCCGGTAGGCGGTGGAGGCGGCGATCCCGCTTCGCGCCGCGATCTCGCTGAGCGACAGGGCATCACCATCGGCGACGACGGCGAGGATCTTCAAGCCGCGATCGAGCGCCTGCACCGACGCCGTGTCGGCAGGGGCGTTGAAGGAGCGGGGGCGCCCACGCTGGCGTTTTTCGGCGGTTTTCATGAACCGGTTCTAGCCGAATACCGGTGCTGAAATAAAAAATTTTTTCGAGCGCTCACGGAACGGTAGATTCGGAAAAGGAAAAACGACGACAAAACAGCTATTTGGGCTTTTCTACTAATAAATGAAAAAATATTCTGGAAAAATTGAAAACCTGACCCGCGACTGACATGCTTCCTGCCATCCAATCAAGGGAGAATGGTCATGGCCCGGATGCGCGCCGTCGACGCGGCAGTTCTCGTTCTCGAAAAGGAAGGTATCTCCTGCGCGTTCGGCGTGCCCGGCGCTGCGATCAACCCGTTCTACTCGGCGCTGAAGGCCCGCGGCTCGATCCGCCACATACTGGCGCGGCATGTCGAGGCGGCCTCGCACATGGCGGAAGGTTTCACCCGCGCGGCGCCTGGCAATATCGGGCTCTGCATCGGCACGTCGGGGCCGGCCGGCACCGACATGATTACAGGCCTCTATTCTGCCTCGGCGGATTCGATCCCGATCCTCTGCATCACCGGTCAGGCGCCGCGGGCGCGGCTGGACAAGGAGGATTTCCAGGCCGTCGACATCGCCGCGATCGCCGGTCCAGTCGCCAAATGGGCGGTCACCGTGATGGAGCCCTATCTGGTGCCGATGGCGCTGCAGAAGGCGTTTCACCTGATGCGCTCGTCGCGGCCGGGCCCGGTTCTGATCGACCTGCCGGTCGATGTGCAGACCGCCGAGATCGAGTTCGACATCGACGCCTACGAGCCGCTGGAGGTGTTCAAGCCGGCGATGACGCGCGGCCAGGCCGAAAAGACGCTGGCAATGCTGAACGCCGCGGAGAAGCCGCTGATCGTCGCCGGCGGCGGCATCGTCAATGCCGACGCCTCGGATCTGCTGATCGAATTCGCGGAGATCACCGGCGTTCCGGTCGTTCCGACGCTGATGGGCTGGGGCACGATCCCCGACGACCACAGGCTGATGGCCGGCATGTGCGGGCTGCAGACCTCGCATCGATACGGCAATGCGACCATGCTGGAATCGGACTTCGTGCTCGGCATAGGCAATCGCTGGGCGAACCGACACACCGGTTCGGTCGAGACTTATACGCGGGGCAAGAAGATCGTCCATGTCGACATCGAGCCGACGCAGATCGGCCGCGTCTTCGCGCCTGATCTCGGCATCGTCTCGGATGCAGGCGCGGCACTGAAAATGCTGCTCGACGTCGCCACCGAGTGGAAGACGGCCGGCAAGCTCGCCGACTGGTCGGGTTGGGCGAAAGAGTGCGCTGCTCGCAAGAAGACCATGCAGCGCAAGACGCATTTCGACCAGGTGCCGCTGAAGCCGCAGCGCGTCTATGAGGAGATGAACAAGGCGTTCGGCCGCGACACGACCTATGTCACGACGATCGGCTTGAGCCAGATCGCCGGCGCCCAGTTCCTGCATGTCTACAGGCCGAGAAACTGGATCAATTGCGGGCAGGCGGGGCCGCTCGGATGGACCCTGCCGGCAGCGCTCGGGGTGAGGGCTGCACGGCCCGACGCGAACATCGTCGCGCTGTCGGGCGACTATGATTTCCAGTTCATGATCGAGGAACTGGCGGTCGGCGCTCAGCACAGGCTGCCATACATCCATGTCGTCGTGAACAATGCCTATCTCGGGCTGATCCGCCAGGCGCAGCGCGGTTTCTCGATGGACTACGAGGTGAGCCTCGCCTTCGAAAACCAGAACCGCGCCGACGACCCCGAGGCGGGCTACGGCGTCGACCACGTCACGGTCGCCGAGGCTATGGGCTGCAAGGCTATCCGGGTGCGCAAGCCTGAGGAGTTCGCGGGAGCCTTCGAGGAAGCCGAGCGGCTGATGAAGGAGTTTTCGGTTCCGGTCGTGATGGAGTTCATTCTGGAACGGGTGACCAACATCGCGATGGGCACGGAGATCGACAAGGTCACCGAATTCGAGGAGCTTGCCGAGAAGAACGAAGACGCGCCGACGGCCGTCGTGCTGCTGGATTAGGATAGGAAGAATGCCGAGATTTTCCGCCAATCTTTCCATGCTCTTCACGGAGCATGATTTTCTCGACCGTTTCGACGCCGCGGCGCGCGCGGGGTTCAAGGGCGTCGAATATATCGGGCCCTACGACCATGCGCCGGAGGTCGTGGCGGCGCGGCTGAAGAAGAATGGCCTTTCCCAGGTGCTGTTCAACCTGCCGCCGGGCGACTGGGGCAAGGGCGAGCGCGGCATAGCTGTCCTGCCCGATCGCATCGACGAGTTCCGCAAAAGCGTCGACACGGCGATCACTTATGCCAAGGCGCTGGATTGTCCGCAGGTGAATTGCCTTGCCGGCATCGCGCCGGAGGGAATATCGCCGGCGGAGTTGGAGGACGTGTTCGTCCATAACCTCAGCTATGCGGCGCCGCGCCTGGAGGAAGCGGGGATCAGGCTGCTGGTCGAGGCGATCAATACGCGCGACATTCCGGGGTTTTTCCTGAAGACGTCCGGGCAGGCACTCGCGATCATGGATCGCGTCGGCTCGACAAACCTCTATTTTCAATACGACATCTACCACATGCAGATCATGGAGGGGGATCTCGCCCGTACGATCGAAGAAAACCTCGGCCGCATCGCTCATATCCAGCTTGCGGACAATCCCGGCCGCAACGAGCCGGGTACGGGCGAGATCAACTATCCCTTCCTCTACGAGCATCTGGACCGGATCCGCTATAACGGCTGGGTCGGCGCGGAATACAAGCCGAAGGCCGGCACCGAGGCCGGACTGGGGTGGTTCAAGCAGATGAACAAGGCGGGCAGCGCAGCAGCATAGAGCGCTGCGCGGAAGGAATACACATGCAAACCATAGGCTTCATCGGGCTCGGCATCATGGGCGTGCCGATGGCGGGGCATCTGCTGGATGCCGGATATCCCGTCGTCACCAGCAGCCATCGCAAGCCGCCGCCGGCAGAATTGACTGCGAAGGGACTGAAGACGGTCGACGGCCACGGCGAGGTGGCCAAAGCGGCCGATATCGTCATCACGATGGTGCCGGACACGCCACAGGTGGACGACGTCCTGTTCGGCGAGAACGGTGTGTCCGAGGGGCTGTCCGAGGGAAAGCTCGTCATCGACATGAGTTCGATCTCGCCGATTGCTACGAAAGAGTTCGCCAAGAAGATCAATGCGCTCGGCTGCGACTATCTCGATGCGCCGGTGTCGGGCGGCGAGGTCGGCGCCAAAGCGGCGTCGCTGACGATCATGGTCGGCGGCGAGGAGACGGCGTTCGAGCGCGCGCGGCCGGTCTTCGAGAAAATGGGCAAGAACATCACACTGGTCGGGCCGAACGGCGTCGGCCAGACGACCAAGGTGGCGAACCAGATCGTGGTGGCGCTGACGATCGAGGCGGTGTCGGAGGCGCTGGTCTTCGCTTCGAAGGCGGGGGCCGATCCGGCCAAGGTCCGGCAGGCGTTGATGGGCGGCCTGGCGGCTTCGCGCATCCTGGAAGTGCATGGCGAGCGGATGATCAAGCGGACATTCGCGCCGGGATTCCGCATCGAATTGCACCAGAAGGATCTGAACCTGGCGCTCGAAGGGGCGCGGTCGCTTGGTGTGGCGTTGCCGAATACGTCGACTACGCAGCAACTCTTCAACTCATGCGCGGCGAACGGCGACGCGAAGGACGATCATTCGGGGCTGGTCAAGGCGCTGGAGAGGATGGCGGGGCAGGAAGTGGGGCAATAGGCAGTTCGCAATGGGCAGTCGGTCGGCGTCACTCGACTGCCGACTACCCCAAAAACTTCCGCGCTGCGTAAAGCGCCACCGCCGCGGCGTTCGACACATTGAGCGAGCGGATCGCGCCGGGCATGTCGAGGCGGGCGAGGATCGTGACCGTCTCGCGTGTTTTCTGGCGCAAGCCCTTGCCCTCTGCACCGAGCACCAGCGCGATCTTCTCCCCCGAAAACGCCTTCTCCATCTCGGCGGGTCCGTCGGAGTCGAGACCGACCGTCTGGAAGCCGGCATCGTGGAGCTTCCCGAGTGCGTCGGCGAGATTCCTCACCTCGATGTGGTCGATGTGTTCCAGCGCACCGGAGGCGGATTTTGCGAGCACGCCTGACTCCTGCGGACTATGCCGCGACGTGGTGACCAGCGCACCCGCGCCGAAGGCGACGGCCGAGCGCAAGATGGCGCCGACATTGTGGGGATCGGTGACCTGGTCGAGCACGACGACGAGACCGGTATCGCCGAGCGCCTCGATCGGTTTTGGCTGAAGCGGCCGCGCCTCGACGACGACGCCCTGATGCACCGCATCGCTGCCGGTGAGTTTGTCGATGTCGCGCGGTTCGACCAGTTCAGCCTTGAAGGGCAGGGCCGAGAGATCGCCCAGGCCGAGCCGCTCGGCGGCGTTGCGGGTAACCAGCATGCGCGAAATCCTGCGGCGAGGATTGTCGAGCGCGGCGCGCACCGTATGGATGCCGTAGAGGCGCACCAGCCCGTCCGGCGCGGCCTCGCCGGGTGGTACGGGTGGGCGAGGGCGGAAGGCAGGCGCGGCTCCCGGTTTTCCGCCGGCCTTCTGGTCGCGGTGGGCACGCCTGAGATTGGCGTAATGCCTGTCCTTGGGGGTCTTCGATTTCTTGTCGTCGCTCATGGCCGGTTCTATAGCCGCACCGCCCGGGCTTGCCTATGGCGAGGCCGTTCGAAATTATCCTGTGGCGCGGGGTCGCCGCGGTTGACAGCCCTTGGCCATGCCGCCATAAGGCGCTTCGCGGAACGGCAGCCACGGTGGCCACTCCGCTCTACAAGCCTCGTCGCTTGGCTCCGGCGGCAGTACGGAGGAGTGCCCGAGTGGTTAAAGGGGACGGACTGTAAATCCGTTGGCTCAGCCTACGTTGGTTCAAATCCAACCTCCTCCACCACTGCCGCACCGGAAGCCAGCGCATCGCCCCGAATTCGGGGCGATGTTCTCAAGGCCGACGCATCCCCCCGATACGGGGGGACATTCTCAAGTGCTTAGATACGGAAGGATCTCGTGTATCCCGCGATAGATCATTTCCAATGATACGTAGAGGATGATCGCCAGTCCGACATAGGCGATCCAGCGATGGCGCTGGAGCAGGCGGGCGATGAAGGTCGCGGCCAATCCCATGAGCGCGATCGACAGGACCAGGCCGAACACCAGCACGCCTGGATGATCGCGTGCGGCGCCTGCCACGGCCAGAACATTGTCGAGGGACATCGATACGTCTGCGATGACGATCTGCCAGGCGGCCTGGGCAAACGTCTTGCGCGGAGCCCTCCCGGCGACCATTCCATCCTGATTCAGGTCGCGATCTTCCAGCGCTTCGCCGGCGTCGACCTCCTCGGCATGGCTGGTGCGCAGTTCCCGCCACATCTTCCAGCATACCCAGAGCAGGAGGACACCGCCGGCAAGGAGAAGCCCGACGATCTGGAGAAGCTGGGTCGTGGCCGCGGCAAAGCCGATGCGTAGCACCGTTGCCGCGATGATCCCGATGAGGATGGCCTTGTTTCTCTGGTCTTTCGGCAGGCCGGCGGCAGCCAGGCCGATGACGATGGCGTTGTCGCCCGCCAGCACCAGGTCGATCATGATGACCTGAAGGAGGGCGGTGAGGGCTTCGGTGGTAAAAAATTCGCTCATTAGGCACCCGGCTCGCATGGGGCGCCAGGCATGCAGCAAAGACGATCGAAGAATCCGCAGCCCACGGCCGTGCCGTGGTTCGAAATCTAGCCGATTGTCGTTGATCGCATAGATACCGGGCCGCCCGCGTTGATATCCAGTCCGACATCACAGTTCGCGAGAACTGCCAGAGGGGCCCGGTCTGGTAGGCGCCATGTAACCACGATGGACGAAGAACTCAAGACCTGTTGACGCCGCGGCGAGGGCTGGCCCCTACAACTAGATCCCGTGCGGGAAACGCCGATGACCAATGTGCTGCCCGGTTCACCACGTCCAGGGACGCCGCTTCGGGCGCCCGCATCCTGGCCGTTTTCACGCCCTGAACTGTCGCTTGACCCTGCGCCTGTGGTCGATTACCAGATGCACGTGTCCATGCGCGGGCATGGTGAAATGGTATCACAAAAGCCTTCCAAGCTTTTAGTGCGGGTTCGATTCCCGCTGCCCGCTCCAAATACCAGCCGTCGAGTCACTTCCTTCGTCCGCAGGGCGCCGGCAAAAAATACTTCCTTCCGCTGGGGAAATCTGTGTTAATTTGACAGTCGAAAAACCCATTGAGGGGTGGCTGTTCGACCAGGCTCGGCAGTACAAAACCGCGAAATTGCAGACCGTTCCAAAACTCGCCCGGTTCCTTGCGCCGGGGCGAGCGCGGTTGGAGCCCCCGAGAAGGTTCTGGTCGAAGAGCCAGACCGGCTGGTAATCCGGTTCGCGGCGCGGCGAAGGGGAAGAGCATGGCGACCGACGTGGCGATGCATCCGGCGGCGCCCGCCCATCTGCCGGGGTTCGTCACGGCCCCAGGTGACACCGACCCGCTCTTCGTCGGCTCGGTGATCTTCCTGATCGTCGCCGTGATGGGGCTGGGCAGCCTCTATTTCTGGCTGCATTCGATTCCCGAGCGGCTGGCGCACGGGACGGGAAAGATTCAGTTCCAGCTTGTCGGCGTTCTGGCCCTGCTGGCGCTGTTCACCCACAACAACCTGTTCTGGGTCCTTGCGCTGTTTCTCGCCCTGGTCCCCATTCCCGATTTCTGGACGCCATTGTCGTCGATGGCCGATTCGCTGGCGAAGATGGTGCGGCCCCGGCATCCGCCTCCCGACCAACCCATCGACCTGGCCGCGCAGCCGATGCTGCCGCTCGAGCAAGGCTTGTCCCCCGACGCGGCGAACGGCGCGCCCGCAAATACCGAAGGACATCGGCCATGATCGAAGTGCTGCTTTGTTCGGTCGTGACAATCCTGCCCGATTTCCTCTACCGCCGTTTCGCGCAAGGCAAGCGGCTCGGCCGCGAACTCACGCTCTACTCGATCTGGTACGAGTTGCGCTACGGCATCACGGCATGCCTCGGGCTGACGATCCTGCTGCTGACGCTTATCCTCTATTTCCACCCGTCGACGTCGAGCGCCATCTCCTTCTATCGAACCGTGCCGATCCTGCCGGAGGGGTCGGGGCGCGTGGAGGAGGTCTATGTCGAACTCCAGGGCACCGTCAAAGCAGGTGAACCGATCTTCAGGCTCGACAGTTCCAGGCAGGAGGCGGTGCTGCTGACCGCACAAAAGCGCGTCGCCGAGACGGAGGCCGCGTTCGAAGTGGCGAAGACGGAACTGGCCGGCGCCGATGCGCGCATCCAGGAAGCAGAGAGCGCCTACCAGCAGGCCGTCGACGAACTGGCGACCAAGACCGAGCTTCAAAAACGCAACTCGGGGACGGTTTCGGAGCGCGAGATCGAAAGGCTGCAGAACGTCGTCGACGGGAGGCAGGCCTCGGTGGCTGCGGCCATTGCCGGCAAGCAGTCGGTGCAGGCGCAGATAGCGTCGCTGCTGCCGGCGCAGAAGGCGAGCGCGCTGGCGACACTGGCCGAGGCCCAGGTCGAACTGGATAAGACCGTGGTGCGCGCCGGCGTCGACGGCAGGCTCGAACAGTTCACGCTGCGCAAGGGCGACATCGTCAACCCGATCATGCGCTCGGCCGGGGTGCTGATCCCGACCGAGGCCGGCAGGACGGGTCTGGTGGCCGGGTTCAGCCAGCTCGAAGCCCAGGTGATGAAGGCAGGTATGGTTGCCGAGGTGACCTGCATATCGAAGCCGCTGACCATCATTCCGATGGTGGTGATCTCGGTGCAGGATCTTATCGCGGCTGGCCAGGTGCAGGCGTCCGATCGGCTGATCGACGCGCAGCAGGTGGTGCAGCCGGGCACGATCACAGTCTACATGGAGCCGCTGTTTGCAGGCGGCTTCGATGGCGTTTCGCCGGGCAGCAGTTGCATCGCCAACGCCTACACCAACAATCACGACCGGCTGGACGACCCGGACCTGGGTACGGGACAGTGGCTGTTCCTGCATGTCATAGACACGGTCGGCGTCGTGCACGCGATCATCCTGAGGATACAGGCATTGCTGCTGCCGGTGCAGACGCTGGTGCTGTCGGGCGGGCATTGAAGGCAGAAAAGCCCTACTTCAGCCTGACCCATGCCGGTGCGTGATCGGAAGCGCCGTCGCGGCCGCGCACATCGCGGTCGACCCCGGCGGCGGCAAGACGCTCGGCGACGGGCGGCGAAAGCAAGATGTGATCGAGCCGCAGCCCGGCGTCTCGCTGCCAGCGCATCCGCTTGTAGTCCCAGAAAGTATAGATGCGCTCATCCGGATATTTTTGGCGCAGCGCGTCGGTCCAGCTTCGCCCGACAAGCTTCCTGAATGCGGCGCGGCTTTCGGGCTGGACCAGCGCGTTGTCGCCGTAGGATTTCGTCGGATAGATGTCGAGTTCGGTCGGCGCGACGTTGTAGTCGCCGGCGAGCACGACCGGCGCGCCCGTCTTTCGCAACTGGGTTGCATGTTTGTGCAGCCGGGCGTGCCAGGCGAGCTTGTAGTCGAATTTCGGGCCGGGCTGGGGATTGCCGTTCGGCGCGTAAAGCGAGGCGACTAACACGCCGTTCACCGCCGCCTCAATGTAGCGGGCCTGGGCGTCGGCCGGGTCGCCGGGCAGGGCGGTGCGGGTGAGGACGGGATGGGCCCGGCGCGCGAGGATGGCGACGCCGTTCCAGCTGCGCTGGCCCTGCCAGACGGCATGGTAGCCGGCGCGGGCGAGCTCGGCGGCCGGAAAGCTGTTCTGCTCGGCCTTGAGTTCCTGCAGGCAGGCGACGTCGGGCTTGCGTTCGCCGAGCCACTCGATGAGGTTCGGCAGCCGCCGGTTGACGTTGTTGATGTTGAAAGTCGCGATGATCACGGGCTGAGTCTAGCGCTCCCGACGCCGCCGCCAAGATGGGCCGCCGATGCTGCATATGCGCGGCCGATCACCAGACCGAGCACGAGCAGGCCAGCGAGAAGGCCGGTGGCGAGATGGTCGGCTGGACCCCAGCCGACGAGAAGCGCGGCAAGGATGACGAAGGGGAGTTCCCTGTTCGAGAAGCCGGCGCGGCCGAGGAACACGAGCGTGATGGCAAGGGCCACGAAATCGTAGATGAAGGAATAGGGCGAGGCGAGGATGGTCGCCGCCGTCAGGGCCGCCGCCTTGAGATCGAAGGCAGCATCGGAGCGCCAAATCCGGGCAACGAACGCGGCGAGCAGGATGACGAATGCACCGTGCGCGACCCAGGCGGTCTCGGCGCCGAAGCCGAGCGCGCGGAGATAGCCATAGAGGCTCTGCAGTTTGGTGAAATCGGTGCCGCCGGCTGTCAGGATCGCATCATTGATGCGAGCGGCAGAATCGAGGAACGCGCTCCAGGGATGGATGCCGAGAAAGGCGATCGACACCGCCCAGAGCGCAAGCGTCGAAAGCGCTGCCCAGCCGATCACCTGCCAGCGGCCGCCGGCGATCAGCGCGACCGGGATAAGCAAGCCGAATTGCGGTTTGTAGGTGAGGAGGCCGAACAGGATACCAGACAGGGCCGGCCGCCGGTCGATGAGCGCCACTCCCGCACCGAGCAGCGCGGCCGTGAGGAAGCCGGTCTGACCGACCACCGCGTTCCACAGCACGGCGGGCCAAGCGAGTGCTGCGATCGTGGCGCTCCATGTTCCTGTGACGATGCGGACGGCGGCAAGGTAGAGCGGCAGGCTTGCCGCGATCCAGACAAGCATGGCGACCGGGTAGGGGACGAGCGCGAGCGCCGGTGTCAGCAGGAGAAAGGTCGGCGGGTACTGAAATGTGAAGAGGCCGCTTATGTCGATGTCGTTCGCGGTAGCGACCGCCTTGTGTACGGTCCAGTCGTAAGCGTCGGCCGCGTTCCCTGCGAGTACCAGCTTGCCGGCCGCCCAGAAGGAGACGAAGTCGGTGGACTTGGGCCGGCCGTCGGCGTCGATGAGCCAAATCCCCATGACGAAAGTCGCGATGAGGAGGGCGCTATAGGCGACGACCAGGCCGAACAGGACAAGGTCAAACAACTGCTCGCGCGAGCCAACGGTCGGTTTGTTCTGCATGACGCTTCCCGCTTCGTCAGGCAGTATCGATGGGTCTGCTTAAGGTTTGGTGCAAAAGGCCCGCTCTTGCGGAGCGGGCCTTTTGGGGGAGCGGTGCGGTTCAGTCGTATACCTTTACGATCTTGCGTGTCCCCGGCTCGACCAGCACGGTGCGATTGCCGACCACCACATACTGGTACTCGACATCAGGCACCTCGACGGCATGGAGTTCGACCTCTTCCGGAACGGTGGAGCCGATGTTGAGTTCGATGCCGGGGAGGTCGATCGAGGCAAGCGGTTGCTTCTCGACATATTCCCGGATCACGACATCCTGCTCAGGCTCGATGACGACGGTCTGGGCTGAAGCGAGTGTTAAGCCTGCGAGTAGGACAATTCCGGTTGCTGCCACATGAAGTTTCAAGTCGGCCTCCTGTTCAGATTGCTGTGAGCCCCGGTTTCCAGGTCTGGTTCTTGACGACGGCCGCCTAATAGTGCCTAGGCGAACCAGCCGCGGGCAACGATGCCTGCCCCGCTAACGCCAGCAGGCCGAAGGAGTTCCAACCCCGTCGCGCCGGGCATGCCGCCGCCGGCCTTGCGCTTGCCGGCGAAATGCTTACATGCGGTGCACCATCCCACCCGCGAGGATTTCAGGACGCGGCCGAAGCCCGGATCGAGCGATCAGGCCGAGTGCGCGGGGCAAAAGCCCCTTGTGTTTTTTGGCCTTTGTCGCTAATCGCCCCGCATCCGACCAGTTCCTGTCTTGCTGCCTTAGGAAAGATGAAATGGCAAAAGGTAAATTCGAGCGCACGAAGCCTCATGTGAATGTTGGCACGATTGGTCACGTTGACCATGGCAAGACGTCGCTGACTGCGGCGATCACGAAGTATTTTGGCGAGTTCAAGGCTTATGAGCAGATTGACGCTGCTCCTGAGGAGAAGGCTCGCGGCATCACGATCTCGACGTCGC
>JALYWP010000189.1 GCA_030852655.1 Pseudomonadota bacterium
CCTGGGTTTTGTGATCTCAGCCCAAACCGCACACCGTCATGCGGCCAACCCAGCGCCGTCCTCCCTCCACAAGCATCCGGTTCATGACCCGTGTTCCCGCGAGGGCGATGGCTCAAAGTATCGCTCAGGGCGCAAGGGCGTGGAGAGACAGGCTCGACTATTTTTCAGAGATGAGCGGAATCAACGTGTTAGGCGAATCGTTTATCCACGTTCCCCTTCGATTCCGCGAGGCGAACTCAACCCTCCGGAGTTGTCCGCGCCGGGTAGCCGTTCGGGTGTGGCGGGATCGCCTTCAGATAGGCGGCGATCGCCTCGCGGTCTGCCGCTGCAAGACGCGCCATGTTGCGCTGGACCTCGACCATCGAGCCGCCGACCGAATCGAATTCCGGCGTGAAACCGGTTTCCAGATAGCTGGCGATGTCGCCCTCCGACCAATCGCCGATGCCGCCATCGCCCGAAGTGATGTTCGGCACGATCCCCTCGCCCTCCGCAGCGGCGGCACCGGAGAGCCAGCGCGGCTTGTCCGTTCCGCCAATGAAATCGCGAGGCGTGTGGCATTCGCCGCAATGGCCTGGACCCTCGACGAGATAGCGGCCGAGCACAACCTTGTCGTCGGCATCGGCGGCGAGCGCAATCACCGGCTCATCGCTGAGGTGGAAGAGCTTCCACAAGCCAACTCCGCGCCGGATGTTGAATGGAAAGGACAGGCTGTTGCCGGGAGCCTTGCCGGCGACGGGAGGCAGTGTCTTTATGAAGGCATACAGGTCGGCGACGTCGGCGGGTTTCATCCGCGCATAGGATGCATAGGGAAAGGACGGATAGAGGTGGCTGCCGTCGGGCGCGACGCCACGCATCATCGCATTGGCGAAATCCTCCACCGACCAGTCGCCGATGCCGTCCTGCGGATCGGGCGAAATGTTGGGTGGCACGAACGCCCCGAACTCGGTCTTCAGTTCCAGTCCGCCGGCAAGTTCGAGCCGAGCGTCGCCTTCAGATTTCGGGCGCGCGTGGCAGGAGGTGCAGCCCCCTGCCCAGAATATGCGCTCACCGCGCGTCGCATCGCCAGTGCCAAGCTCTGCAAGAGTGGCGGCATCGAGCCTTTTCGGTTCGGTCAAAAGCCAAAACGCTGCCGCGCCGATGCCGCCAAGCACCAGCGCGGACCCGATCAGCTTTTGCCAAAAGGCCAGCGGTCAGCCCTTCTTGATACGGAAAGTCTCGTGGCAGCCACCGCAATTGGAGCCGACCACCCCCATCTGGGCCTTGAGAGCGTCGACATCGGCCGGCGCCGCGGCAACCGCGGCGGCCGCATCAGCCTTGAACTTGTCGATCGCAGCCTGGAAGCCGGCCGGGTCCTCCCAGATCTTCGGCGACGACGTCGTGTCGCCTCCGGTTTCGGTGCCAGCCGGCCACAGCGTCGCCGGATCCATCTTGCTCGCGTCTTCATGCAGCTTGGTCAGGGCAGCCAGAACGGCGGCGGCGTCGTAGGCGGCCTCGCCTTTCACGAAGGCGGTCAATTCCTTCATTGCCTTGCCGTTGGCCTTCATCAGAGCCTGCCGCTCGGCGATCGGATCGGCAAAGGCAGCCGACGTGGCGAGCGCCAAAGCTGAGATGGCGAAAACAAGCTTTCTCATGAAGTCCCTCCGGGTTGCGTAAAGCCTTGTGTGGCAAGACGCTAACGAAAAAGCCACGTCGAAAAAGCCAAACTCTCCTTCACGGTTGCGTGATGTTCACGATGCGACGGAAAGGCAGAAAAAAGCCCCGGACGAACCGGGGCTTTTTCGACGAAATCAGCCTCTGGCGGCTTCGTACATTTCCAGCACGTGATCCCAGTTGATGAGATTGTCGACGAACGCTTCCAGATATTTCGGCCGGGCATTGCGGTAGTCGATGTAATAGGAATGCTCCCATACGTCGACGCCGAGGATCGGTTTGGCGCCGTGGACGAGCGGATTCTCGCCGTTCGGCGTCTTGGAGATGGCAAGCTTGCCGTCCTTCACCGACAGCCATGCCCAGCCCGATCCGAACTGCGTCGTTCCCGCGGCGACAAAATCGGCCTTGAACTTGTCGTAGCCGCCGAGATCGCTGTCGACCGCCTGCTGCAGCGCGCCGGGCAGCTTGTTGCCGCCGCCGCCCTTCTTCATCCATTTCCAGAAATGGATGTGGTTGTAGTGCTGCGCGGCATTGTTGAAGAGCCCCTGGTTGGAGCCGAAGGACTTCTTCACGACCTCCTCGACCGACAGCCCGTCCATGCCGGCCTCGGCTGCGAGCTTGTTGCCGTTGTCGACATAGGCCTTGTGGTGCTTGTCGTGATGATATTCGAGCGTCTCCTTCGACATATAGGGCTGCAATGCCTCATAGTCGTAGGGCAACGGGGGCAATTCAAAAGCCATGGTCATACTCCTTCTTCGATAATACCCGGCATCCCAGCCGGAACGCTTGCGAGAGTTGTCGCCAACTCGCCGAAATGGTCGGTATCTTATCTAGTGCACTACCCCGCCGACGTCGAATGGGCCCATTCCCAATAGAGTTCGCGTGCCTTCTTGGCGACGGGACCGGGCTGGAGATGGCGGTCCTCGATGCGGGTTACAGGCACGATCTTGGAATGGTTCCCGGTCGAGAAGATTTCGTCGGCCTCCAGGAAGTCGCGCACGCAGAGCGCCCTTTCCGCGGTCTGGAAGCCGTAGTCCGCAAGCAACGAAATGGTGCGCGCGCGGGTGATCCCGGAAAGAAATGTTCCGTTCGGAGCGGGCGTCAGCACATGCCCGTCCTTGACCAGGAAGATGTTGGAGGAGCCGGTCTCGGCGACGTTGCCCAGCATGTCGAGCACCAGCGCGTTGTCAAAGCCGCGCATCTTGGCCTCGAGGATCGCCCTTCCGTTGTTCGGGTAGAGGCAGCCCGCCTTGGCATCGGTCGGCATCGTCTCGATCGTCGGGCGCCGGAACGGCGACACGGTGATCGAAAAACCATCCGGCGAGATCATCGGGGACTCGTACAGGCACAAGCAGAACCGGGTCGACGCCGGATCGGCAGGCACGCCCATGTAGCCGCCGTGCTCGGCCCAATACATCGGCCTGACATAGACTGCCGTCTTGCCGTCGAACCTTTTCAGTCCTTCCCAGGTCAGCGCGACAATTTCCTCGACCGCCATCGTCGGCTTCAGCCCGAGCGCAATTGCAGACGAATTCAGCCGCTTCGCGTGAAGCTCCAGGTCGGGCGCCACGCCTTCGAACCATCTCGCGCCGTCGAAGACGCTGGATCCAAGCCACATGGCATGGCTACGCGGGCCGATCAGCGCGACGTTTCCCTCGTGCCAATCGCCTTCCACATAGGTCCAGGTCGCCGTCTGCGCGGGGGTTGCGAGGGTCATGCCAGTATCCGTTCGATGTTCAGCAGAGGGCTATGGACATTATTTTCCCGCCCGGCGTCAACCGTGCGCAGCATGAATCGTTCTGCCGCATGACCTCCATATCGCGCCGGCGCCTGAACGGACCCGTTGCCGAAAGGCCACAGTCATCGGCAGTCACACCTTCGCCTTTGTTTATCCAAGCTCCGGACAGATTTGGAACCGTCTATCGCTTTCACCACTTATGGGGGTGAGCCGCTTGTCGGCGGCACCTTTTTCAAACAAGAGCAAGAAAAAACCATGTCCACCTTTCTTCCGGCCAACGGTCATCTGACACGCCGCGGCTTCCTCGGCCTCGCAGGTGCCGGTGCGGCCGCTTTCGGCCTCTCGGGCTGCGCCACCGTCAGCAGCGGACCGGCCTATGTCGAGCCTCTGCCGCCGGAGGCCTCCTATGGCAGCTACGTCACCATGTACGGCCCGGTCTATGACGAAGGGTTCGAGATACCGGCCGTCCCCATCGAGCGCATGGATCCCCGGTTTCTGCGCCAGGTCGTGTCGGACCCGACCGGCGAGCCGGCAGGCACGATCGTAGTCGATACGTCGCAGCACTTCCTCTATCTCGTGCTCGGAAACGGCGAGGCGATGCGCTATGGCGTCGGCCTCGGACGCCAGGGCTTCGAATGGGCCGGGCGCGCCAATGTCCAGTGGAAGCAGAAATGGCCGAAATGGACGCCGCCGGCCGACATGATCGCGCGCCAGCCGGAACTCGCAAAGTACAGCGTGGACAATGGCGGCATGCCGCCCGGGCTCGACAATCCTCTCGGCGCGCGCGCTCTCTACATCTTCCAGAACGGCGAAGACACGCTTTACCGCGTGCACGGTTCTCCCGAATGGAACTCGATCGGCAAGTCGGTGTCGTCAGGCTGCGTACGCCTGATGAACCAGGACATCATCGACCTCTACGACCGCGTTCCGGGCAAGGCGCCGATCCTGGTCACCGGCGGGATCGGGATGGCGTAGGGTTTCGGCCCGAGGGTCAGAAGCCTTTCTTCAGGCTGCCCAGGATGCCTCGCACGATCGCCCTGCCGACCGACGAACCCACGGACCGCACCACCGATTTGATCGCGGCCTCCGCCACCGTCTGACGGTTCGAGGGGCGTGGCGCGCGAGGCCGACGCTCGGGTTGGCGGTCGTTCGAGCGCGAATCGCTTCCTTGTGAACCGTCGAAATCAGGCAATGTCCAGCGCGTGCGGCCGGTGTCCTCCTGCTGATCGCGCTCGGCCGCATGCCGTTCGGCCCTCTGCGCGTCCTGCGCTTTCTTCTGCAGTATCTCGAAGGCCGACTCGCGGTCCACCGCCTTGTCGTATTGTCCGGCGACCGGGCTCTCTGCCATCAGCCTGGTGCGCTCCTGCGGCGTGATCGGACCGAGACGCGACGCCGGCGGGCGGATCAGCGTGCGCTGGACCATGGCCGGTATGCCCTTGGCCTCGAGCATCGAGACCAGCGCTTCGCCGGTGCCGAGTTGGGTGATCGTCTTGGCGCAGTCGAACTCCGGATTGGGGCGGAACGTGTCGGCAGCGGTCCTGACGGCCTTCTGCTCGCGCGGCGTATAGGCCCGGAGCGCGTGCTGGACACGGTTGCCGAGTTGCGCCAGCACGGTTTCGGGCACGTCGAGCGGGTTCTGCGTTATGAAATAAACGCCCACGCCCTTGGAACGGATCAGCCGCACCACCTGCTCGACCCGGTCGATCAGCACGCGCGGCGCCTCGTCGAAGAGAAGATGTGCCTCGTCGAAGAAGAAGACGAGCCTCGGCCTGTCCGGATCGCCGACCTCGGGAAGTTCCTCGAACAGTTCCGACAGCAGCCACAGCAGGAAGGTCGAGTAGAGGCGCGGGTTCATCATCAATTTGTCGGCGGCCAGCACGTTGATCGCGCCGCGCCCGTCGCGCGTGGTGCGCATGATGTCGGCGATCTTCAGCGCCGGTTCGCCGAAGAAATTGGTGGCGCCCTGCTGTTCGAGAACGAGCAGGTTGCGCTGGATGGCGCCGACGGAGGCTTTCGTGACATTGCCGTAGCGGGCGCTGATCTCATCGGCGCGGCCTGCTATATTGGCCAGAAGCGCTTGCAGGTCCTTCAGGTCGAGAAGAAGAAGCCCCTCCTCGTCGGCGATCTTGAAGGCGATGTTCATGATGCCTTCCTGCGCGTCCGAAAGATTCATCAGGCGCGACAGCAGCAACGGACCCATTTCCGAAACGGTCGCCCTCACCGGATGGCCCTGCTCACCGAACAGGTCCCAGAAGATCACCGGAAATTCCTGGAACTCGTAGGGATCGAGCTTGATTGCTTTCGCCCGTGCGGTGAGGAAGTCCTTTGCCTCGCCCATCATGGCGATGCCGGACAGGTCGCCCTTGATGTCGGCGCAGAAGACCGGCACGCCCTGGTTGGAGAAGCCCTCGGCCAGGATCTGCAGCGTCACGGTCTTGCCGGTGCCGGTCGCGCCGGTAACCAGCCCGTGTCTGTTGCCGTATTTGAGAAGCAATTGCTCCGGCTGCTGGTAGCTGTCGTCCGGCTTGCGGCTGGCCCCGATGAAGATTGTCGTGTCGTCCGCCATATCTGCTCTCGCTCCTCGCCCGCGCGAAAAGATGCTCGCGCGCTTCGTAAAACGTATAGTTGCGCTGTCGCAGCGCCACAATGGCAAAGCTCCCGCTCCGCGGCGGACCCAGACACGGACATGTGTTGCGGCACCGGCAAGCTGGCCTTACTGTCTGCGGCGCGTCGAGACGGCGGCAACGAGGATGTGGAATGAACTTGGGCAAAGTGCTCGGCGAGGCCAGTTTCCCGGCCGCGAGCCGCGAAAAATGGCAGGCTCTTGCCGAAAAGTCGCTTGCAGGCGGGTCCTTTGAGGATGCCCTGGTCGCGCGGACCGACGACGGCATCCGCGTCGAGCCCATCTACGAGCGAGACGCCGATGCTTCTCTGCTTCCGCGCCTGCGCCCCGACGCGCCCTGGCTCGTCGTCCAGCGCATCGACGATCCCGATCCGAAGCGCGCCAACAGCCAGGCGCTTGAAGACATAGCGCAGGGCGCCACCGGCCTCTCGCTCGTTTTCGAGGGCGCGCCGGGGGCCTTCGGTTACGGCCTGCCGACAGAGCGCGAGACGCTCGACACCGTGCTCGACGGCGTAGCGCTCAATCGCATCCACCTGCGCGTCGACGTCCATCCTGCGAGCCGCGCGATGGCCGACTGGCTGGTCGCATACCTGACTGCGCAGCGGGTAGATCCGTCAAAGCTCAGCCTGTCCTTCGGTATCGACCCTGCCGCCATTTTCGCCGGCACGGGCCGCCTGTTGATGACGATCGAGGCGCTGCAAGCTTCCATGCCGCAATCGCTGGCGCATTTCTTCGCGCTCGGCGTGCCCGGCGTGCTGCTCGAAGCCGACGGCCGCGTCTTCCACAATGCGGGCGCGACCGAAGCGCAGGAACTCGGGGCAATGCTCGCTTCGGCAGCGGCTCATCTCAGGCTGTTCGAGGATGCGCGGCAGGCGCTGGTCTATGCCGCACCGCATATCGGCTTTGCCGTCAGCGTAGATCAGGATCAATTCCTGTCGATGTCCAAGATCCGGGCGCTGCGCAAGCTGTGGGCGAGGATGCTGGAAGTCTGCTCGATACCGGACTCGGCAGCCGCCATCCATGCGGAAACGTCGTACCGGATGATGACATTCGCCGACCCGGAGACCAACATACTGCGCGCGACCATCGCCTGCTTCGCGGCTGCGGCCGGCGGCGCGGATTCAATCTCGGTCCTGCCGCACACCATCGCGCATGGCTTGCCGGAAGGCTTTGCGCGCCGCATCGCACGCAACTTGCAGCTCGTCATGGGGGCCGAAAGCCATGTCGGCTTCGCCGCCGATCCAGCCGCCGGCGCCGGCGGCGTGGAGGCGCTGACCGATGCGCTGTGCGAGAAGGCCTGGGACGAGTTCCGGCAGATCGAAAAAGAGGGCGGCATTTTGCGGAGCCTTGAAGGCGGGCATTTGCAACGCCGTATCGCCACCGCCCGCGATGAACGCATCCGGCTCTATCGCGATGGCGAGCGGAGCATTGTCGGAACCACTCTCTACCGGCTCGACGAAGAAAAGCCGGTCGAGACCCTTCCCGCCGAGAAGCGCCTTGGACCGACCGACGGCGCAGCCTTCTGCGAGCGGCTTGACGCCCTGCGCATGGACGACCTGATCGGGAGACAGCCATGATCCCGGACTTCAGCGCCATCGCCTGGAGCGAAACGGAATCCGCTCCCCGGAAAATCCCGGGCGGGACTTGGGAAACGCCCGAGGGCATTCCTGTGAAGCGCGCCTATGGCGAGCGCGACCTGTCGGGCCTGCCCTTCCTCGACACGTGGCCAGGAATCGCGCCCTACAAGCGCGGCCCCTACCCGACCATGTATGTCCGGCAGCCCTGGACGATCCGCC
>JALYWP010000346.1 GCA_030852655.1 Pseudomonadota bacterium
TCGACCTGATCCGCGAGCACGTGGTTGGAGATCTGATGCTTTTCCAGTCGATGCAGCGCGGCAGCGTCGAGGTGGCCGAAATGGATGAAAACTACCATTTCTGGCGCGAGGATCTGTTCAACGAGGCAGGCTTTCCGAAGCTGCATTTCATCGAGCATCGTTACGCAGACGATCCCACCAACTGGTGGATACCGAACCGCGCCTGCGTCGAGGCAATGCTGCGCAGTGCCGGTTTCGAGGTCACCGCGCACCCGGAGAAGGAAGTCTATCTCTGTCGTCCGGTGACGCGCTCGGGTGAAGCAGCGGTTTATCCGAAGACGAGGGAGGACGCGGCTGATGCTTGAAGCGGCGATGATCTGGAACGAGCCTAACAACAAGTCGCACTGGGACCCGGAACTGGATCCCGACTGGAGCCGCTATGCCGAAATGGCGATGCTGGCTGCCGATGCTGTTGCCCGGATCAACCCGCAACTGACGAAGGTTCTCGGCGGCATTTCACCGATAGATCCCGCCTTCATGATGCGCATGAAGAATTTCGGCGTGCTCGACCATTTCGATGCGGTGGCCGTCCATGGCTTCCCGCTGGATTGGAACCTCTGGCAGATCCAGGAATGGCCGAACAAGCTGGCGGAGATCTGCGCAGTGACCGACCTCCCGGTCTGGGTAAGCGAGGTGGGAGTGTCGACTTTCGGCGCCGAAGAGGTTCAGGCGTGGGGGATTAGACGGACGGCCGACCTGCTTCTCGGCCAAGCTCCTCGCGTTCAGTGGTACAGCCTCTACGATCTGCCTATGGCGTGGGGCGCCACGACGCGCCACCGCGAGGCGGAGGGTTCTTCCTACTACAGGCATTTCTACATGGGCCTGCTCCGAGAAGACGGCTCGCCCAAGCCAGCGCTCGAGGAATTCGCCCGACTGACGCCTGAGTTGGGTATCGTCCAGTGGTTCCACTTCGAAGACCCGCGGCTCGATGAAGCCGTTGCCTGGTTGAAACGCCTTGGTGTGACCTATCTGCGCACGGGACTGTCCTGGGCCGACAGCTTTCGCCCGAACGCGCTCGACTGGTTCGACCGGCAGATGGAGGCGCTCGCCGATTTCGACGTGACCGTGACGTTCTGCTTCACGCCCGAGCACCGGGGCCTTATGCCGCATCACACCAGCCCGCCGCTGGTTCCGGACGAGTTTGCGCGGTTCTGTGCCGAGATGGTCGGGCGTTATGCGCAACCTGCGCGGATCGCCTCGGCCGTACCGATCGGCCTTTCGGCCGCCTGAGGACGGACCGATGATCCCGGGATCGAAGATCGGCGTCCTGACGTTTCATCGCTGCATCAACTACGGCTCCTACTGGCAGGCGCGCAGCCTGGTCGAGGGCTTGCGTGCGATGGGCCATGATGCGGTGCTCCTCGATCATCGTTCGGCGATGGTGAACCGCCGGGAGTGGCGGTGCGCGCTGGAGCCCCGGCTGCCCTCACGATCGCCGGCTGGCGACAGGCCTCGATACGCTGCAAAGGCGCGCCGTTTCTTCGAGGCATTCGAGACGCTGCCGCAGTCGCCGCAGTTCGATCTGGATAATCCTATGGCTCTCGGCGAGTGGGACGTCGTGATCGTCGGCAGCGACGAAGTCTGGAACCTCCGGCATCCCTGGTACGGGGGCCGTGCCGCCTTTTATGGCACCGGCATCAAGACCAGTCGGCTGGTGTCCTACGCGGCAAGTTTCGGCAACCAGCCGGCTGCGGATGGCTTGCCGTCATTCTGGGCCGAGGCGCTGTCGAACTTCGAGCTCATCTCTGTTCGGGACGCCAACAGCGCACGCATCGTCCGCGAGGCACTGGGCGAAGAGCCGGCGATGGTTCTCGATCCCTGCCTTCAATTTCCGCCGACGATCGAGCCTTCCGATCCGGCCTCCGGCGAGCGACCGTATCTTGCAGTTTACGGCCACAGTTTTCCGGACTGGTTTTCCGAGGCCGCCCGGTCTTGGGCCCGCGGCGCGGGGTACCGGCTGCTCAGCATAGGCTACCGAAACGACTGGGCGGATGAGCAGCTCATCGACGTCGGACCCCTGGGCTTTGCCGGTCTGATCGCCGGGGCCGAAGCGATCGCCACGAATTTCTTCCACGGCTGCGTATTCGCACTGCTCAACTGCAAGCCTTTCCTTTGCGTCTCGTCCGACTACCGGGCGAACAAGCTGGCCGGCCTGATGCGGCTTCTGTCCGCCGAGAGGCATATTCTCGCACAGGGCTCAGACTGCTCGGTCGAGACGCTTCTCGAGACTCCGCTCGATGAAAAAATCCAGCGGCGCATCGATACGCTGCGACGTCGCTCCCAAAGCTTCATCGAAAAAGCGGTGGCGGCATGAAGTCAGCCGCTCCCCTCGCTTCACCTGTAAGCCCGCGCGAGATCGCGGCCGCCGGCCTGTGTATCGGCTGCGGCTGCTGCATCGCGCAAAGCGGCGATACGGGCGCGGGAATGCTTTGGGATCGATATGGTCAACTCAAGCCAGGCGGCACGCACGATCTTCACGAGCCGTCCGCCGTCTTGAGCCGCACCTGTCCGTTCGCTCCTGCCTCGAGAAATGAAGATGAACTCGCCTCGACGCTCTTCCCTGCAGCCCTTCATGTCGATCGCAGCGTCGGCCGTTTCGACACAGCCTATGTCGGCCATGTCGAGGAAGGCGACTTCCGTGAGAAAGGCAGTTCCGGAGGTAT
>JALYWP010000352.1 GCA_030852655.1 Pseudomonadota bacterium
ACCGGCCCGAAGCGCTTGCGCAACGGGTCGGAGATGAAGGCGCGCTGCCCATGGCGCGACTTGCCGCCCTTCACCAGCGCCAGCCCGATATGCCGGCCGAGCGCGGGCGAATAGCAGGCGGCAGTCATATGACCGATGGAATCACGAGGATTGTCGCGGTCGAGTTCCTCGACGATATGCGCGCCGCCGTTGAGCGGCCGGTTGTCGAGCGACATGATGCCGACAAGTTGCAACCTGTCCGGCGCGACCAGCCCCTCGCGGTCCATCATCATCGAGCCGACGAAGGGCTTCTTCTTCGAGAGCATCCAGTCGAGATGCAGGTCGCGCGCGGTGACGCGCCCATCGATCTCGGCGCCGGTCACGTGGCCCTTCTCGATGCGCATCGTGCCCAGCGCTTCCAGGCCGTATGGCATCAGGCCGAACGGCTTTCCCGCCGCAATCAGCGCTTCCCAGACATGGGTACCGTGGCCGGCGCCGGAATAGACCTCGTAGGCCAACTCGCCGGAAAAAGAGAGCCGGCAGATCATCACCGGCGCACCGGATATTTCGCCATGGACGATGCCCATGAAGGGCAGCGATTCGTTGTCCACCTTCGTTCCCGTCACGCAGGCCGCCAGGATTTCGCGTGAAACAGGCCCGGCAATCGAGGCGCCCGCCCACTGGTCCGTCACCGACGTGAGTTGCACCTTGAGCGCCGGCCAGATCACGTCGAGCAGATATTCGAGATGCTGCATCACCTTGCCGGCATTGGCGGTGGTGGTGGTCATCAGGAAATCCTGTTCGCCCAGCCGCCATGTCGTGCCGTCGTCGAGCACCAGCCCGTCCTCGCGCAGCATCAGCCCGTAGCGTGCCTTGCCGACAGGCAGCGTCGAGAACATGTTGGTATAGACGCGGTCGAGGAAGTCGGCTGCGTCCGGTCCCTGGACCATGATCTTGCCGAGCGTGGAAACGTCGGCGATGCCGGCCGCCTCGCGCGTCGTTGCCGCCTCTCGCACATAGGCCTGCTCGATAGTCTCGCCCGAAAGGCCATAAATCATCGGGCGGTGCCACAGGCCGGCCGAATACATCGTGGCGCCATTGGCGACGTGCCAGTCGTGCATGGGGGTGAGCCGCTCCGGCCTGATCTCGCCATAGCGCTCGGCGGCCAGCGCGCCGATCGTCACCGGCGCGAAGGGCGGACGAAAGCGTGTCGTGCCGACTTCCGGAATCTGCTTGCCGAGCGCGTTCGCCATGATGGCCAGCCCCGGCACGTTCGAGGTCTTGCCCTGGTCGGTCGCCATGCCGAGCGTCGTGTAGCGCTTCAGGTGCTCGACCGAGTAAAAGCCTTCGCGGTGGGCGAGCCGCACGTCGTCCGCCGTCACGTCGTGCTGGAGATCGACGAACGCCTTGCCGCGCGCTTCGATCTCGAAGACGGGCGCGGGCGTTATATCCAGATCGTGGCTGATCACAGCGGGCGTATCGCCATGCGGCTTGCCGCCGGCCGCGAGCCCTTCGGCCAGGGCGGCTTCGAGCGCCAAAGTCCCGTTGAAGCCGCCGACGCCGATCCAGCCATCCGCATCCCTGGGCGGCAGGAAGGCCTGGAGGCGCTCGCTCCATTCGGCTTTCGCGCCGGCCTGGCTGGCGAGGTTGATCACCGGCGACCAGCCGCCGGACACCAGCAGGCAATCGGCATCGATCGAACGCGGATCGCCGCTCAATGTGCCCGTTGAGGCATCGAAAGCCTGCACCTTGATGCCGGTCAGCGCCTTGCCGCCCTCGGTGCCGACGACAGCCCGTCCGGTCAGGAGCTCGGCTCCAGTGCGGACGGCGAGGGCGCGGGCGGCCTCAGAAAGTTCCCCGCGAACATCGATGATCGCGACGATCCGGCAACCTGCCTCACGCAGTGCCAGCGCCGACTTGTAGGCGCCGTCATTGTTGGCGAAGACGGCGACCTTGTCGCCGGGCAGCACGCCATACTCCGCGGCATAGCGCTCAGCCGCGCTTGCCAGCATGACGCCGGGACGGTCATTTCCCGGAAAGACGAGCGGCCGCTCGAAAGCGCCGGTTGCGAGCACGACCTTGCCCGCGCGGATCGTCCAATGGCGGTGACGCGGCTCGCCGGCGCGTGCCGTCGACTTGTGGTCGCTCACCCGTTCCAGCGCCGCGATCGTGTTGCCGTCGTAGTAGCCCCAGACGGTGGTGCGCGGCAGCAAGGTGACGTTCGACAGCTTTGCCAGTTCGCTGACGATGCCTCTTGCCCAATCGACGCTCGGCTGTGCATCGATTGCGTCACCCGACCAGTTTGCCGATCCGCCGAGCCGCGCATCCTGCTCGGCCAACACGACCCGCGCGCCGCCTTGCGCCGCCGCCTTTGCCGCCATCAGGCCGGCTGGACCAGAGCCCACCACCAGCACGTCGCAGAAGGCGTTCATGCGCTCGTAGCGCGAAGGGTCGGGCGCCGTGCCAGCGTGGCCAAGGCCAGCCGCCCGGCGGATGAAATGCTCGCAGAACATCCAGAAGCGCGTTCCCTTCAATGGGCCGAACACCGGCCCCATGAAGGTCTTGTAGTAGAAGCCCGCGCCGAGGATTTTCCCGCCGAGTTGGTTCACCGCGCCGATATCGAAGCCGAGCGACGGAAACCGGTTCTGGCTGACCACCTTCAGGCCGTCGTATACCTCCAGCATCGTCGCCTGGATGTTCGGCTCGCGCGCCTCGCCGCGAAGCACCGTCACCAGCGCGTTGGGCTCGTCGACACCGGCAGCGAGCACGCCGCGCGGGCGGTGATATTTGAACGAGCGGCCGAACAGCGACACGCCGTTGGCTAGCAGCGCCGACGCCAGCGTGTCGCCGGGATGGCCGGTAAAATCCTGGCCGTCGAAGCTGAAGCGGATGGAGCGCGAGCGGTCGACCAGACCGCCGCTCATGGCGCGGCGCGGGCTCATGCCGTCGTCTCCGCCTTGCGCCGCTCGTGTGGCCTGCCGTGGTCGCGGGCGAGGGCGACGCCGGCGATCTTGTGCGTCAGCGTGTTGCGCAGGATTCTCAAATGGGCGCGGCAGCCGCCCGAATGCTGCCAGATCTCTTCATGCTCGCCTGCTGTGTTCACCCGGTCGTAGACATAGGCGTTCCATGCCGCCTGGTCGGTCGATGCGGGGTCGGGGCGCGTACGCCCGCCTTCCTCGCGATAGACGAATTCGCTGGAGTCGCGCGGGCCGCAATAGGGGCAGGTGATGATCATTTGCCTTTGTCCCTAAGCAATTCCAGGAAAAGTGCGCAGCGGTTTTCCGTCCGGAATTGCGTAACCGATCTAATGCAGGTTGGGCGTCGCGCCCTGGCCCTTGTCGTCAATCAATATTCCGCGCTGGAAACGATCGAGCGTGAAGGGCGCGTTGAGCGCATGCGGCTCGTCCTTGGCGATGGTCCAGGCAAAGCACCAGCCGGAGGCCGGCGTTGCCTTGAAGCCGCCGTAGCACCAGCCGCAGTTGAGATACATGCCGGGCAGGGGGCCTGTCGTAATGATCGGCGAGCCGTCCATCGACATGTCGCAAAGCCCGCCCCAGGAGCGCAGCACGCGTACGCTGGCAAGCCCCGGAAAGAGCGCCAGCATCTCCGAATGCACTTCCTCCACCAGCGGCAGGCTGCCGCGCTGCGCGTAACTGTTGTAGCCATCGAGCGCGCCGCCATAGATCAGGCCGCCCTTGTCGGACTGCGCCGCATAGAAATGGCCCATGCCGAAGGTCAGCACGGTGTCGAGGATAGGCTTCAGCGATTCCGACACGAAGGCCTGCAGGACCTGGCTCTCGATCGGTAGTTGCTCGATGCCGGCAAGTTTCATCACGCGGCCCGTGCTGCCGGCGGCGGCGACCGCCACCTTTTTTGCCCTGATCTCGCCGCGCGTCGTGTTCACGCCGACGACCCGGTCGCCGTCGCGCAGGAAACCGGTCACCTCGCAGTTCTCGATGATGTCGACGCCGCGCCGATCGGCGCCACGCGCGTAGCCCCAGGCGACCGCGTCGTGGCGAGCGGTTCCGGCGCTCCATTGCATGACGCCGCCAATAACCGGGAAACGGGCGGAGGCGGAAACGTCGAGCGCCGGCACCAGACGCCTGATCCGTTCGACCGTCATCAATTCGGAATCGATGCCCGAATGGCGTAGCGCATTGCCGCGGCGGACCAGTTCGTCCAGTTGCCCCGGCGTGTGGGCGAGGTTCAGGCAGCCGCGCTGCGAGAACATCACGTTGTAGTTCAGGTCGTGGGAAAGGTTCTCCCACAGATCCATGGAATGCTCGTAGAAGCGGTGGTTTTCCGGCAGCAGGTAGTTCGAGCGCACCGCTGTCGTGTTGCGGCCGACATTACCCGAGCCGAGATAGCCCTTCTCGATCACCGCCACATTGGTGATGCCGTGCTCCTTGGCGAGGTAGTAGGCGG
The DNA here is from genome assembly GCA_030852655.1 of Pseudomonadota bacterium. Classification (GTDB taxonomy): domain Bacteria; phylum Pseudomonadota; class Alphaproteobacteria; order Rhizobiales; family Rhizobiaceae; genus Mesorhizobium_K. Next base: position 4,405 of record JALYWP010000352.1, read on the forward strand.
TCGAAAGCCCGTGCCCGCCGCCGCCGACAACGACGACGTCATAGCTCGGCTTCGGCTCCGCCTTCCGCCACGCCGGCTTCCAGTCGCGGTTGCCGTTGAGAGCATTCTTGATAAGCGTATAGGCCGAATATTCCCGCATTTAGCTTGTCCGTTAGGGCGCGGCGCAGATCATAGACCTGCTTCCTGCGCCGCAGCCAGATTGCACCATGGCCTTTCGCATGGCCGACCCTGCCGGATCAAGGCGGCTTGCCGGCTCAACGTCGGGTCTTTATCAAGGTCACGCAGGGGGCTGTCCCGGATCGGTTGTCGAGTCGCTAGAGATATCATGCCGTTCTTCCGCCTTTGGCGCTCCCTCATCTTTTCGTTTCTCGCCGTCGCGGCTCTCTCGTCCGACGCGCTCGCCCAGGGCGTCGGTAGCGCGGGCAATGCCCTGATCGAGAGCCAGCGTGCTGCCGTAGATCAATATTCCCGACAGGCAGACCAGCTCGAAAAGGAGATCGCCCCAAATGGCGACGAGGACGCCCGGCTCGTCGAAATCCGGTTGCAACTCGAAGAGCTTGCGCGTCAGCTGCTCTCGAGCGCGGTGGCCTTCCGGCCGCGCTTGTCGGAGATCAAGGCAGCGCTCGACCAACTCGGTCCGGCGCCTCCGGAGGGGCAGGCCGAGCCTGAGATCGTTACCGCCGAGCGGCAGGCATTGACTGCAGAAAAGGCCGAAATCAACGCGGTGCTCGGTATGGCTGAATCGCTTTCGATCCGCGTCAACGGCCTGATCGAGACGATCGCGCTGAGGCGAAGCGAATTGTTCCGCAGCGTACTGACCAAGCGCTACTCGCTCTACGACGCTTTCGACAGCAAGCTCATCGACGACGTCTACAATGAATATGCGAGCTTCTACCGCGCCGTCTCGTCCTGGGTGAATTTCGCCGTCCGCTTCAAGTTCCAGTCGATTCTCGGGGCAGCGTTCTTCGCGCTCGTGGCGGCCGCCGTATTGCTCTTCGGCGGCCGGCGTGTCTTTGGCCGCCTCATCGACACCGATCCGGCGGTCGAGACACCGTCCTATCTCAGCCGTCTGTCCGTAGCTTTCTGGTCGACGCTCCTGCCCACGCTGGCGCTCGGCGTCTTCCTTGTCGCCACGCTGTTCTTTTTCAACTATTTCAACGTATTGCGCGGGGACATCGGGATATTCCTCACCTCCCTCTTCACCGTCGTCGGCATCATCTTCTGCGTCAACCGGCTCGCCAACGCCGTGCTCGCCCCCAAGCAGCCCAACTGGCGGCTGATCGCGATCGGTTCATACACCGCGCATCGCCTCGTGATGCTGGCAACGGCGCTGGCCTTCGTGATCGGTGGCAATTACTTCCTGACTGTCGTCAACAACACGATGGGATCGCCGCTCTCGCTGACCATTGCGAGAAGCTTCCTTGCCGCCATCATCGTCGGGCTTCTGCTTATCCTGATCGGGCTCCTGCGCGACGAAGAGGGTGTGTGGCGACCTTGGCGCGGCTGGCTGCGCTACACCGCGATCGGGCTCGGCTGCTTCATCATCGTCGTGGCGCTGCTCGGCTATATCGGGCTCGCGACCTTCGTCTCCATCCAGGTCGTCGTCACCGGCACGGTGCTGCTCACAGCCTATATCGGCTTCCTCTCGGCGCGTGCGATCGGTGCCGAAGGGGGATTCGCGGAGAGCTCCATTGGGCGCTGGCTGGCATCGAAATCGAGCACGGAGCCGACGACGCTCGACCAACTCGGGCTGGTGGTCAGCCTCGCCATCAACCTGCTGATCCTGCTGGTCTTTCTGCCGCTTATCCTGCTGATATGGGGATTCCAGCTCGGCGACATCCATGCCTGGCTCTACAGGCTGGGTGGGGGCTTCAGCATAGGCTCGTTCCGCTTTTCGCCGACCGGCATCCTCACCGGCATCGTCGTCTTCGTGATCGGCTATTTCCTGACGCGTTGGTTCCAGGGCTGGCTCGACGGCTCGGTCATGGCGCGGGGCCGCGTCGACGCGGGTGTGCGTAACTCGATCCGTACCGTCGTCGGCTATGCCGGGCTTGCGCTCGCCGGGCTGATCGCAATCTCCTCTGCGGGCATCGACCTGTCGAGCTTCGCGCTGGTTGCCGGGGGCCTCTCCCTCGGCATCGGTTTCGGGCTCCAGAACGTCGTGTCGAACTTCGTCTCGGGCCTGATCCTGCTCGCCGAGAGGCCGTTCAAGGCAGGCGACTGGATCGTCGCCGGCGACGTTTCGGGAACGGTCAAGAAAATCAGCGTGCGTGCTACCGAGATCGAAACCTTCCAGCGCCAGACCGTCATCCTGCCGAATTCACAACTCATCAACAGTGCGGTCGGCAACTGGACGCATCGCAACAAGCTCGGCCGCGTCGACATACCGGTAGGCGTCGCCTATGGCATGGACGTCAGGCGCGCGCATGCGGTCTTGCTCGAGATCGCCAGGAACCATCCGCTCGTGCTGAAAAATCCGGAGCCTTTCGTGCTCTTCGCCAATTTCGGGCCAGCGGCGCTGGAGTTCGAGATCAGGGTTTTCCTGGCCGATGTTCTGAACAGCAATGTGGTGCATAACGACATACGTTTCGCAATCCTCGAAACGTTCGATGCCGAGGGCATTGAGATTCCGTCGACGGTGCGCGCCGAGATCAAGAAGCCGGGAGCGCGGTGGCCGATCGACGATGAAAAGGACGAGGCAGAGCTGCTCGACCAGAAGGCACGGGAGCAAGCGGATCAGGTCGAGCGGAAGGGTAGGGGCAGAAGCCGGGCGCGCAAGCCGGATCCGGACTAGAAGAGGGACTGAGGGCGGTTCCCGATTGTGGCAGAACATGGCATTCAGTTGCCGTTCAGATTGGTTCTCCTATAAGGTCGACAGGAAGGGCAGGAGCCCTGCAGCAGAGGCGGTGGGCACCACCGGAACCGAAATGTCGAAGATCCTTGTCGCGGCGCTTTGCTTGCTTGCCGCGGGCGCTTCGGCGCAGGCTGCAAGCGCTGTGAATCTGGACAGCGAACCGCGCACCCTGATCGTCACCGAAGGCAGCAGCAAGTCCGAACTCGCGCTCGGAGGCGGCCAGAGCGTCGACTTCTGTCCGAACGGCTGCTTCGTCACCATGCCCAACGGCGATATCGAGGCGCTGACCGGCAGCGAGACGGTGGAGATTTCCGGCGGCGTCGGCCGTATCAAGTAAACGCCATCGCAGGCGGGTGCTGCAAGCCGGATGATCGCCCGGCCTTTTCGTTTTGCGCGCCTTTGACGGCCGCCGTCGCGCCGCATTTCGGCGATGTCGCAAACAGGCTTCAAACCTGCCGGTGCGCCGCCCTATAGTCTGCCCGCAAAATCCGTTTGGAGTCGCGGGCAATGGCAGAGTTTCCGTCAAAAGCGAAGGTCGTCATCATCGGGTTGGGCGGCATCGTCGGTGCATCCGTCGCGCACCACCTGATCGAGCGCGGGTGGGACGACATCGTTGGTATCGACAAGTCCGGCATCCCGACCGATATCGGCTCGACGGCGCATGCCTCCGACTTCTGCTACACGACCAGCCACGACTACCTGTCGGTCTGGACGACACAGTACTCGATCGATTTCTACGAGAAGATGGGCCACTACGCCCGTATCGGCGGCCTCGAAGTGGCTCGCGTTGGCGACGATACCTGGATGGAGGAAATCAAGCGCAAGCTTTCCTCGGCCAAGGCGTTCGGCACCCGCGCGCATCATGTTTCGCCCGCCGAGATCAAGAAGCTCTTTCCGTTGATCGAGGAGGACAAGGTCTTGGGCGGCATGTTCGACCCTGACGCCGGCCTCGTCGTCCCGCGCTCGCAGACCGTCGCCGGCAAGCTGGTGGACGCTGCCGAAAAATCCGGCAAGCTGCGGGCCTTCTCCAACACGCCCGCCACGTCGCTCGTCGTCGAAAACGGCCGCATCAAGGGGGTCGTCACGCATCGCGGCACTATCATGGCCGATCATGTCGTGGTCTGTGCCGGAATCTGGAGCCGCCTGATCGCGGAAATGGTGGGTGAGGACCTGCCGGTCATGCCCGTCGATCATCCGCTGACCTTCTTCGGTCCGTACAACGAGTTCGAAGGCACCGGCAAGGAGATCGGCTTCCCGCTGCTGCGCGACCAGGGCAATTCGGCCTATATGCGCGACACCGGCGACCCGAAGACCACCGAGGGCGGCCAGATCGAATGGGGTTATTACGAGACGGACAAGCCGAGGCTCTGCCATCCGCGCGACATCCTCGAAAAGAACCAGGCGCGGCTGTCGCCCTCGCAGCGAGACCTCGATATGGAACAGATCATCGAGCCGCTGGAGCGCGCCATCGAACTGACGCCGATCCTCGGCGAGATAGGCTACAACGAAAGCCACTCCTTCAACGGCCTGCTGCAGGTGTCGGCCGCCGGCGGACCGTCTTGCGGCGAGAGCCAGAAGGTAAGGGGGCTGTGGTACTGCGTCGCCATCTGGGTCAAGGACGGCCCTGGCTACGGCAAGCTCATTGCCGACTGGATGACGGACGGCCGCACCGAGATCGACCACAACTCGATCGACTACGCTCGTTTCTATCCGCACCAGTTGAAGGAAGACTTCATCGAGGGACGCGCGCGGGAGGCCGCGCAAAAAATCTACTTCCCTGCCATACACACCCGCGAGCCATACGGCACGGGCCGCGGCGTAAGGCGCTCGCCCTTCTACGAGCGCGAGAAGGAACTCGGCGGCTACTTCATGGAACTCGGCGGCTGGGAGCGCGCGCATGGTTACAAGGCCAACGAGCACCTTCTGGAGAAGTACGGCAACCGCGTCCCGGTGCGCGAGAACGAGTGGGACAATCGCCATTTCTGGCGCGTGTCCAATGCCGAACATCTGGCGATGAGCGAGGATTGCGGCATCGTCAATCTCTCGCACTTCCACATGGTCGACATCGAGGGACCGGACCACGTCGAACTGCTCGAATGGCTCTGCGCGGCAAAAATCGGCGGCGACGCCAATATCGGCAAAGGCATCTACACCCATTTCCTCGATGACGAGGGCATGGTGCGGGCGGATTTCACCGTGTTCCGCATGGCCGACCGCTGCCGGCTCGTGAACGGAGCGGATGCCGGCCCGCGCGACTTCCATTACATGAAGCGCGTCGCCGAAGATCGCGGCCTCGACGTCACGATCGCCGATGTCTCGGAAAAGTACGTCACGGTCGGCATATGGGGACCGAACGCTCGCGAAACGCTGAAGAAGGTGGTGGCCGACCCTGATGGCCTCGACATCGGGAACTTCCCCTTCGCAGCCATCAAGCCGATCGAGATCGCCAGCAGGCCGGTCACTGCCTTCCGCATCTCCTATGTCGGCGAGCAGGGCTGGGAACTGCACATGAGATACGAGGATGGCCTCGCCGTCTGGGACGCTCTGCGCTCCACCGGCGTCATGGCTTTCGGCGTCGAGACCTATGCCAACTCGCGCCGCATGGAGAAGAGCCTGCGCCTGCAGAACGCGGACCTCCTCACCCAGTACAACCTCATCGAGGCGGACCTGGCGCGCCCGAAGGTCAAGGAGGCCGATTTCCGCGGCAAGGCGAAGCATCTCGAATACAAGGCGCGCGAACATCAGCCGGCCATGCTCTGCACGCTGGTGATGACGGAGAACACCGACTCGAAGGGCGTCGCCCGCTATCCGGTCGGCACCATGCCGGTCATGGACCCCGAGACGAAGGAAGTGCTTGTCGACGAGTTAGGTCGCCGCTCCTACACGACGTCGGTCGCCTATGGCCCGACCATCGGCAAGAACATCGCGCTTGCCTACCTGCCCTGGTCCTACTGCCAGGAAGGCCGCAAGCTGCTGGTCGAATATTTCAACGAAACCTATCCGGTCGAAGTCGCCGGCATCGGATACCGGCCGCTCTACGACCCGGAGAACCTCAAGCCGCGGAGTTGATGTCCCTGCCGAGGGTGGCGAAAAGGAGCTTGCCGGCGAAGTTCACGCGATTGTGAGCGGCGCTCGCCGTCCGGGCGAAGCACAATTCCTTCATGCTATGCCTCGCCCGCATGATACTCGCGGCCGCCGCCGCAATGCTTGCCGCGCCAGCTTCCTCGGCCGAACCCGTGGACGTCGAACTGGTGCTGGCCGTCGATATCTCGCTTTCGATGTCGCCCGGCGAGCTTGAAACGCAGCGGCAAGGCTATGCGCGGGCTCTGACCGATCCGCAGGTCCTGAACGCAATCACCAAGGGTCCCTATGGCAGGATCGCCGTCACCTATTTCGAGTGGGCGGGAAACACCGCGCAATATGTCGTCGTTCCCTGGACGGTCATCGCCAACCGGGCCGATGCCGAACGCGTGGCGGAGCAGCTTTCCGCGCCAAAGCCCCGTCAATCGCGCCGCACTTCGATCTCCGGCGCCCTGAATTTCGCCGCCGATCTGCTGGCCGAGAGCAATTTCCGCGCCCTGCGAAGAGTGATCGACATCTCCGGCGACGGACCCAACAACGAGGGCGTTGCGGTCGATGCTGCGCGTGACGCGGTGGTCGCTCAGAAGATCGTGATCAACGGGTTGCCGGTGATGGCGAAGAGCGCCAACCTCATGCCGTATGACGTGGCTGACCTCGACAGATATTACAGCGAATGCGTGATCGGCGGGCCGGGCTCCTTCGTCATACCGGTGGTCAGCTGGGCGCAATTCCCGGAGGCGCTTCGCCGCAAGCTGCTGCTCGAACTGGCGGGACGGTCGCCGCCGCGACATGACGCCAGTGAACCCATATTGGTGCTGGCACGAACCGAACCGGCCTACGATTGCGCGATCGGCGAGAAATTGTGGCGGCAAGACCGGCACCGGCAGCGAATTTACGATCCGTGAGCAGCGGCGAGGCAAGGACGTGAACTGCAGGACCCTTCATGGTCGCGAAATCGTGAAGGGATGACCGAGGCGCAGCGTTCCCATTTCTCCTTTTTCGCCTAACTTCGACACATGTCCCGGCTGGCACGAGGATGGCGACTTGTTGCGGGCGGCGTCGCTGCGACGCTGGGTGTCGTCCTTGCGCCTTCTGTCTTTGCGGCCGATCCCGTGGACGTCGAGCTTGTTCTTGCCGTCGATGTCTCGCTTTCCATGTCGCCAACCGAACTCAACATCCAGCGGGACGGTTACGCCGCCGCCCTGACCCATGAGCGCGTGCTGCAAGCGATCGCCGACGGTGCTCACGGCAGGATCGCGGTGACTTATTTCGAGTGGGCTGGAACGACCTCGCACCATATCATCGTGCCCTGGACGATCATCGCCACTCGCGCGGATGCAGAGCGTGTTGCCGAAAAGCTGTCAGCCCAACCGGCGAACAGCGCGCGCCGCACCTCGATAGCCTCGGCCCTCGGCTTCGGCGCCGACCTCTTCGCCGAAAGCCCGTTCCGCGGCATGAAGCGTGTGATCGATATTTCCGGCGACGGCCCCAACAATCAGGGCGAGCCCGTCGAGATCGCGCGTGATGCGGTCGTCGGCCAGGGCATCACGATCAACGGCCTGCCCCTGATGACAAGTGGTGGGCTCTCCAGCGTCTATGATGTCGCCAATCTGGATCAGTATTACGCGGACTGCGTGATCGGCGGCCCCGGAGCGTTCATGATTCCGGTCAACGACTGGTCACAGTTTCCCGAAGCCATCCGGCGCAAGCTGGTGCTGGAACTCGCCGGCCCGCTATCGCCTGCCCGGCTTGCCGAGGAGGCGGGCGATCGACCGGTGGTGAAGGCTCAGGCCACGCAGGGCACCGATTGTTTCATCGGCGAGAAGATGTGGCGTGACCGCAGTTGGATGTGGGAACAGCGGTAGGAGTCAGGCCGCCAGCAGTTGCTTCCTGTCCAGCCGTTCCTGCTGCGGCGAACGAGAATAGAGTTCGCGGTAGCATTTCGAGAAATGCGACGCCGAGACGAAGCCGCAAGCCACCGCCACCTCAACCACCGGCATCGACGATTGGATCAGCAGGTGACGAGCGCGGTCGAGCCTGATCTCCAGGTAGTAACGCGCCGGCGAGCGCCCCATTTCTGTGCGGAACAGCCGCTCGATCTGGCGGCGTGACAGGTCGACATGGTCCGCGACCTCGATCAGCGAAAGCGGTTCCGACAGGTTCGCCTCCATCAATTCGATGATCGACAATACCTTGGCGTTCTGGACGCCGAGACGGGCTCGCAACGGCAGGCGCTGCCGATCGGTCGGGCTGCGCACTCGGTCGGTGAGCACCTGCTCGCAGACGCGGTTGACGAGGCCGTCGTCGAAATCGTCGCCGATCAGCTTGAGCATCATGTCGAGCGCGGCGGTGCCGCCGGCGCAGGTATAGACGTTCTGGTCGACCTCGAAGAGATCGGCGAAGACATTGGCTTTGGGAAAGGCCTCGGAGAAGCCGGGCAGGTTTTCCCAATGGATGGCGCAGCGCTTGTTGGACAGCAGGCCTGCCGCGGCAAGCACATGTGCGCCCGTGCAGAGGCCGCCGACCGCCACGCCGCGATTGTACTCCTCGCGCAACCAGGCGAACACGGTTCGGTTGCTGTAGCTCTCGACGTTGAGGCCGCTGCAGACGATGACCATGTCAGGCCGATCCGGGCCGGCCATCTTGCGACGCTCTTCGTCGAGCGAACTGTTGACCGCGCACTCGACGCCGTTGGAGGCCCTGACAGGCCGTCCGTCGATGCTCGCCAGCCGCCATTTGTAGGCGTCGTAACCCAACATGCGGTTGGCCGAGCGCAACGGGTCGAGCGCCGTCGCGAAAGCGATCATGGTGAAATCAGGCACGAGGAAGAAGACGAACGACCGTTTGGCCGGAAGCTTCATGGCGCTCAACTGGTCCTCCCAAGCAAAGGACAATGACGCGAACAGGATTGTCGCGATCAGCAAAGCGCCATCAGAATCCCTGTATTGTCAATGGGTCTGGCCTGCTTGGCGAGCCTATATTTGCGACGTGGGTCGCAAATTGGCCAGCGACCGAGAGGCGCAAAAGAAAACCGCCGTGGGCGCCAAGGAGAATTGGGCCAACGGCGGTTCAGTTTGCAGGCGAACGTCGGGAGGTGATGCTCAACCTGCGCTAGCGATGGCTTATATCAGACGAGGAAGCCCAGGCGGGCCCCGGCGACGGCACCGGTCTGTCCGGGCATCGTGCGGCCGAGGCGCTGACGCTCGAGCGCGGTGGTGAGGTTCATTTCGCGGCTGTTGCCGAACAGGCGGGACAGGAATTTCATGACACGTCTCCATGCATAGAGTTACACGGGGTGCCTTCGCAGATCATCTCAGGAGTGGGGCATCTCGTTGGATGGCCCGGATATAGGCGTCGCTGCCGGGCTTATAAGCGGCAAAAACGAAGCGGCACGACGAAAAAACGACATGCCAAATAGAAGCCGCCATCAGCCAATCGGAACCCGCAAATATCCTCAATGCGTTAGAGTGCCGGTAGGGTGGACATGCGTCTTGTTCATAAGCGCCATGCTGGGCCTGCATGGCTCGCTACCATCATGAAATCCAGTAAAATTAAGGCCTGCCGAATGCCGGGGAAACATGCGGCAGGCCGTTGGCTTTCTCGTCACGATTATTTCGTTCCCGTCCAGGAGCCAACGCCGTGACGGTAGCCGGTGTCATTGTTGAAGGCGTCGGGCCAGCCGATGTCCTTCTGCAGTTCGACAGGCAGCGAACGGATGGTCCGTTCGGTCTGATGGCGGGCACGCGCCGCGCTGAATTCGGCCGCCATGCGCCCGATGGATGAAAGAATAGACATTTCCATTTCCTCTTTGTCGGCCGGTCCGTCGCTGGTCCGGGCGATCCTCACTAGGGATCGCGTGTTTCAACTTCATTCCGCATCGGCGGCTTCCTGTTTCATCCATGTTGCTGGCAGGACCAGTCAGGAGAGCATGCCGAGGGAACACCGATGCCGTTGACTATGCGGCGCATCGGGTGTTCAATCAAACGAAATGAAATGATGCTTTCGATCAGGGAAATTGAAAGATACCGCTATGAACGCTCCACTGAACCATCCACTTCCGTTGCTTGATCTCGACGTTTTGCGCACTTTCGTCGCGATTGCCGAAACAGGCAGCTTTACGACCGCTGCAACGGCCGTCTTCCGCACGCCGTCGGCGGTCTCCATGCAGATCAAGAAACTCGAGGACATACTCGGCCGCTCGGTCTTTTCGCGGGACGCGCGCTCTGTGGCGCTGACGACGGATGGCGAGATGCTGCTCGGCTACGCGCGACGCATGCTGGCGGTCAATCGCGAGGCGGTTTCGAAATTCATCATTCCCGATATTACGGGCGTCGTGCGCATAGGCTCGCCCGATGATTACGGCGAGCGCGTGCTGCCGCATGTGCTGAAGCGGTTCGCGCAGTCGCATCCCTCGATCGCAGTCGATGTGGTCATCGACCAGAGCGTCAATTTACGCCGCCGCATGGACGATCGGGAACTCGACATCACGCTGGTGACCAAATCCTCCAGGAATCCCATGGACGGCGCGGAAGTGCTGCTCACCGAGCCGATCGTCTGGGCCGGCGCCAAGGGCGGTTGCGCGCACCTCAGGGAGCCGCTGCCGGTATCGCTGTGGGAGGAAGGCTGCGCGTGGCGCGCCGGTGCGCTCGATGCGCTTGGCCGCGAAGGCCGCAACTACCGCGTCGCCTATATGAGCGCGCATACGGCCGGCCAGCGCTCCGCAATCATGGCCGACCTCGCGGTTGCGCCGCTGCCGAAATCGTTCCTCGGCTGCGACATGGTCGAACTCACCGCCAGGGACGGGCTGCCGGAGATCGGAAAGTACAGCCTCGCCATGTTCGTCGCGTCCGAGGCCAGCGCGCCGATCAAGGCGGCGGCCGACCATATCCGCGCGACCTTCGAGGTTTACAGCCAGACCGGCCGCTGGTTCTGAGCGGGGGCGGAACGCGCCGCCCTGACGGCGGCGAATTCAGCCCCGCGTGCGCCGTGCGGCACGTTCCTCGCGGGAACGGCGGCGGGGGGCAGCATCGCCGGCCATGGTTTCGTCCAGCACCTTGCGCGGCGGCAGCCTGACCTCTGTTGCAAGCTTCGGGAACGGGTCGACCTTGTTGGGCAATGCCATGGCGTCGATGAAGAGTTGCTGGAAGCCCGGCTCCAGCGCCGTCTCGATCTTCTCGATCCTCGACACTTCCCGCTCGATTTCGCGGCGATGCTCGCGGTTCAGCAGCGCCATCAGCGCGCCGGTGCCGGAGGCGTTGCCGACCGCCTTGACCTCGGTCAGGTCGCAGTCCGGGATCAATCCGAGCACCATCGCGTATTTCGGATCGATGAAGGAACCGAAGGCGCCGGCGAAGCGGATCGTGTCGACTTCCGTCACGCCCTGCTTCTCCATCAAGAGCTTGATGCCGGCGTAGAGGGCGGCCTTCGCCAATTGGATGGCGCGGATATCGTTCTGCGTGACCGTGATGCGCGGCTCGCCGTCGCGCAGCAGGTAGGAGAAGGTGCGGCCGTTGGTGACGATGCGCGGCGTGCGCGCCGCCATGTTGCCGTCGACGACGCCGTCTTCCGAAATCAGCCCGCTGAGATACATCTCGGCCACCACCTCGATGATCGCCGAGCCGCAAATGCCGGTGACGCCCGTCGCCTGTGCCGCCTCCTCGAAGCCGTCTTCGTCCGACCATTTGTCGACGCCGATGATGCGGTATCTGGGCTCAAGCGTGTCCGGATCGATGCGCACGCGCTCGATCGCGCCGGGTGCCGCGCGCTGGCCGGACGAGATCTCGGCGCCTTCGAAGGCGGGGCCGGTGGGCGAGGAGGCCGACACGACACGCGAGCGGTTGCCAAGCACGATCTCGGCATTGGTGCCGACATCGACGAGAAGCATCATGCGGTCCTGCCGATAGGGGCCTTCCGACAGCGTGGCACCCGCTGCATCCGCGCCGACATGGCCGGCGATGCACGGCAGCGTGTAGAGGCGCGCGCCCTGGCTGACCTCGATGTCGATCTCATGCGCCCAGAACTGGGTCGAGCCGGAAACCGCCAGCGCGAACGGCGCCTGGCCGAGCTCGGTCGGGTCGATGCCCAGGAACAGATGGTGCATGATCGGGTTGGCGACGAAGACGCAGTCGAATATGTCGTGGCGGTCGACGCCGCTTTCGGCACAGACCTTGCCGATCAGATCGTTGACCGCGCCGCGGACGGCCTTGGTCATGGCCTGCTGCCCGTCCGGGTTCATCATCACGTAGGAGACGCGGCTCATCACGTCCTCGCCGAAGCGGATCTGCGGATTCGGCGCGCCGGCGGATGCCACGATGCGGCCCGACAGCAGCGAGACGAGATGCATGGCGATCGTGGTCGAGCCGATGTCGCAGGCGATGCCGTAGGCCTCGTTCTTCAGGCCGGGATAAAGCGCGATGATGAACGGCCGCGACGATTCCATGTCGCGGTGGATGGCGGCGGT
>JALYWP010000023.1 GCA_030852655.1 Pseudomonadota bacterium
CGGAGAGGTCACGTCCAAGGGTTCCCCTGCCGCCACTACGGGCGGTGCGTGCTGGACGAGCACATAGCTGAGAGGCCAATGCCCGAAGGGTCCAAAGCCCGGAAGGCAAAGTGTATCGAGGCGGAGCGGAACGGACGTGGACAGAAATCGCCGGCGGGGCGCGGGGTTCGCGCCACGTACTAAATTATTGAGAGGCTCGGCCCCGTGCCCCGCTTCCCGACTTCTGCTCCCGCGGCGAGCAGCGTTCTTTGAAATGGCCAGACTGCGAAAGCAGGGCGTGGCAACGGCTACGCACGCCGCAAGCCCAAGCGGGGGTCGCGCCTTATGGCGCGCCCTCGCGGAGGGCCAGTCGCCGGCAGGCGGCGGTACGGCCCGTGAGCGAAAGGAAAGCAGGGCGTGGCAACGATGAAGTGTGGCTTCCTTCGGCCGCAGGCCGAGCCCGCGACTGCGGTCCGCCGGTGATCGCGCCTCCTGAGCCCGTCGAAAGGGCGAAGGCCAGTGTGCGCGAAGCGAGCGCTCGGCCGTGAGCGAAAGAGGAGTCTTCACGCAGCGCTCACGTTCGCGAGAGGCGCTTGCCGCCAATGCGCTTTCGCCTAATTTAATCCACCACGCGGCGGCAGCGTTTCGCCGGACCGCAGATTTGTTCGAGGGAGGTTCGCCATGACATTGACGCGACGCGATACGCTGCAACTTGGCCTCGCCGGTGGAGCGACCGCGCTCGCCGGTTTCGGCGCCACCATCTTCATGCCTTTCACCGCACGCGCCCAGGGCAAGGGCGACAGCTACAAGACGGCGAGCGGCGAGATTCTCGTCAGCCCGGTCAGCCATGCGAGCTTCGTCATGAGCACGCCGGGCCTGGTGATCTACAACGACCCTGTTGGCGGCAAGGCGCTCTACGACGGGCATCCGCCGGCGGCGCTGATCCTGATAACGCATGAACACCAGGATCATTTCGATCCCGAGACGCTGGCAGCTCTGGTCGACGCCGACACGAAACTCCTGGTGAATCCCGCCGTGCTGGAGAAGCTGCCCGCCGATCTCAAGGAGAGGGCTTCGGCGATCGGCAACGGCGAGAAGACCACGATCGGTTCGGTCGAGTTCGAGGCCATACCCGCCTACAACACCACGGAGGATCGCAAGAAATATCATCCGCAGGGACGCGACAACGGCTACGTGCTCACCATCGACGGCAGCCGCGTCTACATCGCCGGCGACACCGAGGACATCCCCGAGATGCGCGCCCTGAAGGACATCGACATCGCCTTCGTGCCGATGAACCTGCCCTACACCATGGATGTCGACCAGGCGAGTTCGGCAGTGGCCGAGTTCAAGCCGGCCGTCGTCTATCCCTACCACTACAAGGGCAGCGACCCTGAGGCCTTCGCCGGCAAGGTGACGGCGGCGGCACCCGACACCAAGGTGGTGCAAGGCGCCTGGTATGGCTGAAATTATTCCCGCCCGGCTCTGATCGCGGTCGAGGACAGCAGCGAGCGCGGGCCGTGGATGAAGGTCCAGGCCGGCGGTTTCATGCGCGCCAGCCGCCGCGCGGCGGCCTCGTCCACGCGGGCATAGTCGAAGGTCTTGGCGACCACCGACGACAGGAAGGAAAGCGTCGCTCCCGGCCGGTCGACGACGGCGATGGGGAAGGTCATGACGATCCGCCGCCAGCGCTGCCAACGATGGAAATCGCGCAGGCTGTCGGCGCCCATGACCCAGACGAAGTCGACGCCGGGGTTTCGCGCCCGCACCAGCGCCAGCGTATCGGCCGTGTAGCGTATCTTGTGCGCCGCCTCGAACGCCGTGACCTTGATGCGCGGGTTTCGCGCAACCTGTTCGCAGAGCCGCAGTCGCTCGGAGAGCGGCGCCAGCCCGTTGCTCGACTTGAGCGGGTTGCCGGGCGTGACGATCCACCAGAGCTGGTCCAGCCCCAGCCGCTTCAGCGCGATCTCGGCAACCAGCGCGTGGCCGGCATGCGGCGGGTTGAACGAGCCACCGAACAGCCCTACCTGCATGCCCTTCTCGACATGCGGCATGCGGAGATAGGGCGCAGGGACTTCACCTTCCCCCTTGCGGCGAGAGTCGATCCGCGCGGCGGAGCGGGGTGGGGGTGGTGACGCAGTCACGATCAGGGAAGGTGAGGCAGCGGCGGCTTCACGGCCGCACCTGCCCAGTTCCGCGCACGCGGTATTTGAACGAGGTCAGCTGTTCGACGCCGACGGGTCCGCGCGCATGCATCTTGCCGGTGGCGATGCCGATCTCCGCGCCCATGCCGAACTCGCCGCCATCGGCGAACTGGGTGGAGGCGTTGTGGAGGAGGATCGCCGAATCGATCTCGCCGAAGAAGCGCTCGACCGCCTTCGGGTTCTCGGCCACGATGCCCTCGGTGTGGTGCGACGAATGCGTCTCGATATGCTCGATTGCCTCGCCGATACCGTCGACCAGTTTCACCGAGATGATCGCGTCGAGATATTCGGTCGTCCAGTCGGCGTCGCTGGCAGGCGTCGCCCCGGGAAATGCGGCGCGCACTTCTTCCGTGCCGCGGATCTCGCAGCCGGCTTCGGCCAGTGCATCGAGGACTGGAACCAGATGCGTCGCCGCCGCCGCGCGGTCGACCAGCAGCGTCTCGGCCGCGCCGCAGATGCCGGTACGTCGCATCTTGGCGTTGACGGCGACCGCCACCGCCATGTCGAGGTCGGCGGACCCATCGATATAAAGATGGCAGATGCCTTCGAGATGCGCGAAGACCGGTACCCGCGCCTCCTTCTGCACGCGGCCGACGAGGCTTTTGCCGCCGCGCGGGATGATCACGTCGAGATTGCCCTCGAGGCCCGACAGCATTTCGCCGACCGCGGCCCGGTCGGCCACCGGCACGAGTTGGATAGCGTCCTGCGGCAGGCCCGCCGCCTTCAGTCCTTCGACGAGGCAGGCGTGGATTGCCGACGACGAATTCAGCGAATCCGAGCCGCCGCGCAGGATCACCGGATTGCCGGCCTTGAGGCAGAGCGCGCCGGCGTCGGCCGTGACGTTCGGCCGGCTTTCGTAGATGACGCCGATGACGCCGAGCGGCGTGCGCACGCGCTCGATACGCAGGCCGTTCGGCCGGTCCCATGCGGCGATGGCCTCGCCGACCGGGTCCTTCAGCGCGGCGATTTCACGGATGCCCTTCGCCATGTCGGCGATGCGCCCCGGATCGAGTCGCAGCCGGTCCATCATGGCCGGCGTCAGGCCCGCCTCCTCGCCATTCGCCACATCGACGGTATTGGCGTCGAGGATGGCCTTTTCGTTTCGTTCGATGGCGTCGGCCATGGCGGCAAGCGCAGCGTTCTTGGCGTCCGTACCGGCGATGGCAAGCGGTCGCGACGCGGCGCGCGCCTTGCGTCCGATCGCTGCCATCAGGCCTGCCGTGTCCTCGCGGGATCGTTCATGCGTCGTCAGCATGGCTCATCCTCTCGCTTCCTCGCGAAAATCCTTCGCCGGCTCGTCGCCTGCCGCGTCGATCGCGCGGCTCACCACGAGGTCGTCGCGATGGACCATCGCCGAGCGTGCCTCGTAGCCGAGCACTGCCTCGATCTCGGTGGTCTTCAACCCGGCGATCCTTACGGCATCCGCCGCGTCATAGGCAACAAGCCCGCGTGCGATCTCGCGTCCTTCCGGCGACAATACAGCCACCGTATCGCCACGAGAAAAACTGCCGCTGACGAGTTTGACGCCGGCCGGCAGCAGCGACTTGCCCGACATCAAGGCGCGCACCGCGCCGGCGTCGACGGCGAGCCGGCCGGTTGGCTCGAGCTGGCCGGCGATCCAGCTCTTGTAGCCCTTCACCGGGGTGCGACTTGGATGAAACAGCGTGAAGCGCTCGCCGCGCTCGATCGCAGCGAGCGGGTTCTGACGCGCGCCGGAGGTGATGATCATCGCGGTGCCGGCCGTGGTCGCGATCTTGCCGGCATCGAGTTTCGTGCGCATGCCGCCGCGCGACAGTTCGGACGCAGCCTCCCCCGCCATCGCCTCGATCTCGGGCGTGATGCGCTCGACGACGGGGAGGAATTTCGCCGCGGGATCGAGGGCCGGCGGCGCGGTGTAGAGGCCATCGATGTCCGAGAGCAGCACCAGCAGGTCGCCGCCCATCATCGTGGCGACGCGCGCCGCCAATCGGTCATTGTCGCCGTAGCGGATTTCCGACGTCGCCACCGTATCGTTCTCGTTGATGATGGGCACCGCCTTCATCTTGAGCAGCGTGCCGATCGTGGCGCGCGCATTGAGGTAGCGCCGACGCTCTTCCGTATCGCCGAGCGTCAGCAGGATCTGGCCGGATTTAAGTCCCTTGCGGTTGAGTTCTTCCGACCACGCGCCGGCGAGCGCGATCTGGCCGACAGCAGCCGCCGCCTGGCTCTCCTCGAGCTTCAGCGTGCGTTTCCCGAGGCCGAGGATGGTGCGCCCGAGCGCGATCGCACCCGATGAAACCACCAGTATTTCGGCACCATCGGCAGCCAGCGCGGCCACGTCGTCCGCCAACGAGGCGAGCCACTCGCGCTTCAGGCCGGTCGAGCGGTTCACCAGCAGCGCCGAGCCGATCTTGACCGTGATGCGCCTGTATTTCCTTAGCGACTGGATCGTCATCGCCAGAACCTATTTCTGCCAGCGCGTATCGCCGGAGGCTGATTCCGGAAGCGCTTCGCGTGCCGCCTCCACTTCCGCGATCAGGGCGCGCAGCACCGCCTCCACGCCTTCGCCCGTGACTGCGGACAGCATGATCGGTGCCCGGCCGGCGGCGCGCTTCAACGACGCGGCCTTCTTCTTCGCGCTCGCCGCATCGAGCGTATCGACCTGGCTCAGCGCCACGATCTCCGGCTTCTCGGCGAGGCCGTTGCCGTAGGCGGCGAGTTCGGCGCGCACCGTCTTGTACGCCTTGGCCGGGCTCTCTTCCTGCGCCGAAACGAGATGCAGCAGCACGCGCGTGCGCTCCACATGGCCCAGGAAGCGGTCGCCTATGCCCACGCCCTCATGCGCACCCTCGATCAGGCCTGGAATGTCGGCGATAACGAACTCGCGCGCGTCGATGCGGGCGACGCCGAGGCCGGGATACAGCGTCGTGAAGGGATAGTCGGCAATCTTCGGCTTCGCAGCCGTCACCGTCGCCAGGAAGGTCGACTTGCCGGCATTGGGCAGACCAACCAGCCCGGCATCGGCGATCAGCTTCAGCCGCAGCCAGATCGCCTTCTCTTCGCCCGGCAGGCCGGGATTGGCGCGGCGCGGCGCCTGGTTGATCGAGGTCTTGAAGCGCTGGTTGCCGAAGCCGCCATTGCCGCCCGCCGCCAGCCGGTAGCGCTGGCCGACCTCGGTCAGGTCGCAGATCAGTGTCTCGTTGTCGTCTTCATAGACCTGCGTGCCGGCCGGCACTTTCAGCGTCACATCCGCGCCCCTGGCACCGGTCATGTTGCGGCCCATGCCATGGACGCCCGTCTTGGCCTTGAAATGCTGCTGATAGCGGTAGTCGATCAGCGTGTTGAGCCCGTCGACCGCCTCCACCCAGACGTCGCCGCCGCGGCCGCCATCGCCGCCATCCGGCCCGCCGAACTCGATGAACTTCTCGCGGCGGAACGAAACGGCGCCGGCGCCGCCATCGCCGGAACGTATGTGGACTTTCGCCTGGTCGAGGAACTTCATCTGACGGGACAATGATCTGGTGTTGCGGGCCTAGGGCTTCGTCTAGCGCAAAGAACCGGCAAGCGCGAGTGTCCATACCGGTCTCTTGCGGCCAGTTGCGGTTCGAGACTACCCCTCGCCCGGGTGGCCGACGACGATATCAGCCACGCGGCCGCAACCGTCACGACCAGTTCCTCAGGCTTTCCCAGGTCCTGCGATCGAGCCTGTATCGCTCCACCGGCACCTGGCCAGCGAGGATCGAGTTCATCATACCCTGTCCGGCATACTGGAAGCCGCATTTGTGGATCACCCGCCGCGAGGCAGGATTGATGACCCGCGCACAGGCGTACAGCACCGGGATGCCGGTGGCACGGAAGGCAAGGTCGACCAGAGCATGCGCTGCCTCGGTGGCGAAGCCGCGCTTCCAGTACGGCTCGCCGATCCAGTAGCCGAGTTCCAGCCCGCGGTCCCTGGCGGTCAGCCCGGCGCAGCCGACGAAGGTTCCGGTTTCGGGGCCCGGACCGGCGAGCGTCAGCGCATAGGTGGCGCCCGGCTGGCGAAGCTCGCACATGGCGATGAACGCGCGTGCTTCGGCAGCGCCGTAGGGATGCGGCATGCGCGCCAGCATCTGCGCAACGTGGCGGTTGTCGGCGAGTTGCACCAGTGCGGGGATGTCGGCCTGGCGCGGCGTCCGCATCACCAGCCGCTCGGTAGCCAGCGTCGGGCGTTCGATGAACAGGCTTTCTTCGTCGCTGTCGTCCTTGTCGGCAATCATGGCAGTCCCTCCAGAATGAACAAAGAAAAAGGGGAGATGGCGACCCATCTCCCCTGATCCTTTTCCTGGCCGTGCCAGACACCGGTTCCCGAGATGGGGCGCCGGTGTTTTGGTGCGGAACCGGCTACTCCGCGGCTTCGGGCATCGGATTTACCGACACGTAGGTACGGCCGTTGGCTTTCTTGCGGAACGCGACGGCACCGGCCTCGAGCGCAAACAGCGTATGGTCCTTGCCCATGCCGACATTGACGCCGGGATGCCAGGTGGTGCCGCGTTGACGGGCAATGATGTTGCCTGGAATGACGGCTTCGCCGCCGAATTTCTTCACGCCAAGGCGCTTGGATTCGGAATCACGACCGTTGCGCGACGAACCGCCAGCTTTCTTGTGTGCCATGGTTTATCTCCTTCAGCCGCTCTTCTTACTCTGATTCCTTGGCGGTCGCAGCATCTTTGTCGACCTGCGCCCGCGGCGGCTTGCCCGCCAGCAATTCCTTGGCCTGCGCCACCCACTCGTCGCGCTCGATGCGACCGCCGAGGCCGAGTTCCTCGTCCAGCTTGGCAATCTCGGCCTTCTTCAGCTTCGAGATGGACGTCAGCGTGCCGAAGCCCGCCTCCGTCATCTTGTCCTTCAGCACCGGACCGATACCCGAGATCAGCGAGATGTCGTCGACCACTTCGGGCTTCGCAGCCTTGGCCGGTTTGGCCTTCGGGGCAGTGTCGGCGAGCGCCGCAACGGAAGCCGCCTCGGCGGCAGGAGCCTTCGCCTTCCTGGCAGGAGCCGGAGCCGCTTCCGCGGCAGCTTCCTTGGCCGGCTTCGCGGCAGCCTTCTTCGAAGGCTTCGCTCCGCCGAGCAGGATCTCGTCAATCCGCACGGTGGTCTCGTACTGGCGATGGCCGTGTTTGCGGCGCGAATTCTGGCGGCGGCGCTTCTTGAACGCGATGACCGTCTTCGCACGGCCCTGCGCGACAACCTCGGCCGTCACCAGCGCGCCGTCGACGAACGGCGAGCCGAACGTGACGCTGTCGCCTTCGCCATGCGCGAGCACATAGCCGATTTCGACCATGTCGCCGACTTCGCCGGCAACCTTCTCGATCTTCAACACATCATTGGCGACGACGCGATACTGCTTGCCGCCCGTTTTGATGACTGCGAACATTTTTTGCCTTTCGCTGTTCGGTCGGCCTCGTGGAACGCTCGGAAGCGCTCCGGCCGTCTTTTTGTCAGTCTGCGGGGTCTAAAACACGACCGGCGCGGAGAGACCCCACGCCGAATGCGCGCCGTCCCTAGCCGAAGCATATGAGCGAGTCAAGGCAATGTGCCGGAATTCCGCCATCCGCCTCCCCCTGCGCTTGGGGGCTCGGCGGCCGTCGATCACATCCTTCGCTCGGGGGACGGACATGATACCTGCCCGCGTCAGGACCCTCGACATTTGCAATAGCCGCATTTCCAGCATGAATGGGCCTTGTATCCGGGAAGGAGCGCCGTTATCTAGTGCCCGCGCCGCAAGCGGCGCCCGCGGAGAGGTGGCAGAGCGGTTGAATGCACCGCACTCGAAATGCGGCATGGGTGCAAGCCCATCGGGGGTTCGAATCCCCCCCTCTCCGCCATCTAACGAACCGTAGTCTGTCGGTAAGTGATTGTAAACTCGGTGGAATGCCGTGTGTCCTTGGCCGTTTGGCGGACAGCCTTAGCGGCGTCCAGGCGATGTTGGCGGACAGATGTTTGTCTGAAGCCCGGAACGCTGCGGGTTACGGACTCCACCTACACCGTCTGTTGGCCGGGCGGTGATTGCCATTACCGCAGCTATGCAGAACCACCAGTGTGCGCTTCTGTAGGGGTGTCTAGCGCTACGATCGCGATATGGAGGACGCCGCGCAGGCGGCCCACGTATGGCGGCCGTTCCTCAAGCGCCCCAAAATGAGTCCCCTGTCCCAATCAGCAACGGGGCAAATCAACGATGGCTTCGGCTCAGGCTGCTTCCTGTACCTTTTCGCAACAAAGCAAGCTGGCACACCAATTGCAGTGTGTTTGCCGTGGTCCACAGGCAGCTCGCTGGGGCCGGGCGGGGGCTTGTTCCCAGCGAGCAGCTGCCTGGCGGCAATGTCAGGCCGCCGCGCTTCCTGGAAGCGATCTTGGAGCCAGCCTTTTCGCTTCAAGCAGATGGCTCACCAACCACAGGGACTGACAGGCCGTTAGGGCAGAGAACCTTGCGGAGAGGACCTCTGCCCTATCTGTGCAGCGTTCAGCTATACGGTGAATAGCACTGCCGGCGCGGTCCGTTGTAGGGCTGGAACGTGTTATCGGATGCGCGGTATGACCGATAACGGTCGTAGCACCATTGCACGTGCGCGCTTCCGCCTCGATGGACGGTGGCACCGTTGA
>JALYWP010000035.1 GCA_030852655.1 Pseudomonadota bacterium
CAGGCGCAGCCCCGGGATTGGTTCGCGCGCCAGAATGATATGTTTCGGGCATATCCCAGTCCGAACTCATTACGCTTCCCATCGAAAGGCAATGCGCAAGGGTTCGCGACCTGCCCGTATGCCAAACATGACCGAACCGTAAACAGGAATGCTGAACGGCGGGTTAACCAATCGGAGAGTTTGAAACTGTAATAACCAATAGGTTCGTGTTGAGACAAGGCGCCGGGCGTCGCCGATTTCCCGCTGCGGAACCGACGGGAACTTCGGTTGAAAAGGGTTAAGGGCCGGGTTGAATGACGAGTCTGACCGCGTACGGCGCAGGCTTCCGCAGCGACCGGGTAACGCAGGCCGGCGTTGCCGCGGCCAATTTCGCCAATGCCGTGTTGACGGTGCTGGTCGCAGCCTGCATCACCGCGATTCCTGTCTTCGCCCATCTGCTCCATCCGGCGATCGGCATCCTGTCGGCGGCGCTGCTCGCCGGCCTTTGCGCCTGGCGCATGCCGCAGATTTCGATCGTCGCCATCGTCTTTGCGCTTCTCTTCCAGAACACATTCGTGTCGCTGGCCGTCGGCGGCGTCGTCAGCGACGACGATTTCGATGTCATCCGTGGATACAATTTCGTCATCATCGCGATCACCTGGCTGGTGTCGACTGCGACCTTCCTCACCGGGTGGCGGCAGCGCAACACGGCGGTCGACCCGTTCGTGAGGATGCTGGCGGCGCTCTACGTCGTCCTCGGCATCTATTTTCTGCTCGGTTTCGTCCTCTACGGCATGGCCGCCATCATCTACCTTCGCAACATCGTCACCCCGCTGCTGCTGTTCCAGATTTGCGTGTTCGCTTTCCTGCGTCATCCGATACGCCTGAGCCAGGCGATGACCATGTTGTCGGTCCTCGTCGTTGCATGCGGCTTTTTCGAGTTCGTCCGGCGCGAGGCTTGGCTCGATCTCACCAATGGCTGGGCCTATTGGGAGCGCGCGCAGGGCCCGAACTACATGACGCTGGCCTATGACAAGGCATTCCAGAAGACAGGTCTCGTGTCGACGGGCCTGCTCGACAGCTTCAGGCTTACCTTGTTCAATTCGCCGCTGCTGGCCGACTACGACATCGATGTCATGCGGCTGTTCGGCCCGAACATGCACGCCATCAGCTTCGCCTACGCCCTCTGCTTCCTGTCGATCTTCGCGCTCTACCGCGGGCGGCTTGCGCTCGCGGCCGCGCTATTCGTGCTGCTCGTGCTGACCAGCGCCAAGGGGGCGCTGATCCTGTTCCTGCTCGTCGCCGCGAGCTGGGCCAACGTCCGGCTCTTCGGCGCCAAATTCGCCTTTTTCTGCCATGCGCTGGTCATGATCGTCTATGCCGCGGCCGGTATCGTCGTCGGCCGCAACATGGGCGACTATCACGTCATCGGCCTGATGGGGGGTATGCACGAATTTCTCGCCAATCCGATCGGGCGCGGCATCGGCGCCGGCGGCAATTTGTCTCCCGAGTTCTTCAACATCGACTGGGAGGCCGCCCAGGCTGCGGGCCGCACGCCCTTCGCCGTCGAAAGCGCCGTCGGCGTGCTCTTCTACCAGATCGGCGTCTTCGCCCTCGCCATCATCGGTGCCTATGTCTGGATCGCCTGGCGGGTCCTCCTGATAGCCCGCGCGACCGGCAACGGCCTCCACGCCGCCACAGCGCTCGCGCTGCTCACCATGGTCGTGACGGGTCTGTTCCAGGAGGAGGCGTATTTCGCGCCGCTGGCGCTCGCCATGTTCATGGCGCTTGCCGGCATGATCTTAGGCGCGGCGGTCCGTTCGGGACTGCTCGACCGGCCTGACGCAACCGCCGCTGTCATCAGTCCCTGATCGCGATGATCGATTTGTTGAGACCGTAGAACTTCTCGTGGATGATCCGGGCGTCGCCGAAGAGAGCACGCATCTGCCGCGTGCTTACCAGATGATGATGGTGGATGATGTCGCGCGCCGCCGCAGCGTCGCCGATGCGCGGGAAGAAGCCGAGGGAGAAACGCCTGATAAGCGCGACTCGGACCGCCTCAGGAAGATACTGGAATCCCGGAAAGCGGAAATGCGGCTCGTAGGGGAACCAGTAGTTCGGCGTCTGGACATAGTAGCGCGGGGCAAGCCGCCTGGTGTTTTCGGCGAAGCGCTTCATGTCGGAGAAGTCGCCGACATGCTCCACGACGGAGTTCGAATGCACAAGGTCGAATTTGCGCCCGGCCAGCAGGGTCGGATCGGTGGCGTCGCCGATAAGTGATTCGAAGAGCGCATGGTCCTCGACTGGATCCTTCTCGAGATTGACCAGCGTGAAACGGAGCTTCTCCCGGTTGTCCTCGATGAAGTCGCGGCCGATCTGCCAATATGTTTCGCGCCCGCCGAGGTCCAGGATTTCGGCTTCGCCCCGTTCGGAGAGTATGGTCTCGATGAGGGCGCGTATCCGAACGAAGCGGCGGCTGCGGAACCTGAACTCGATGCTGTTGCGATCCTTGTAGGGATCGGGTCTGACGTTTTCGGTATAGTTGGCGATCGCCTCGGCGGCGTTTTCTGCAGGCATCGAGCTGTCCCGGTTCATCGCCGTAATATATTCACGCGCTGTTAGCGCGACGTTAAGCCGTTCGGTAAATACCATCGGGACCATAGCGGCAGGTGGCGCGCGTGGCGATCGGCAACGGTTTCTTGAGACTTGATTGCTTTGATCGTTCCACGTCACAGATCGTTTCACGCCATCTTGAACAAACAGGCGACGACCGTGCCATCACTATCCAGGCCACCCCGTATCGTTTTCGTGCAGACCCAGGCGATAGCGGCGGGCGCCCAGGAAATCTCGCGCCTGCTCGGCGACGGCCTGTCCCGTCTAGAACGGAACGGCCAGCCCGAATTCGAGGTGCACCACCTGTTCTTCTATCGGATCAGCGACGTCTCCGACCGCTGGGCGAACGTGCACTTCTGCATTCCGGAGAGCCCGAAAGGCCCCATTTCCTTTCTCCAGTTCCTGTGGAAACTGACGCGCCTGGTCCGGCGCATCAAGCCGGACGTGCTTCTGACCTTCCAGCACTATGGCAACATCTTCGGCGCCCCGGCCGGTCGGCTGGCCGGCGTGCCTGTCGTCATCGCCAACCATGTCTCGGCCCCGGCCACGATCTCGCCTGCCGCGCGCGCCATCGACAAGGTACTCGGCCTTGCCGGCATCTATGACATCATCACTGTCAATTCGAACGAAACCTGGCGCAACTACCAGTCCTATCCGGCGCGCTATCGCAAGCACCTCGTCCATGTGCCGCACGGTTTCGAGGACAAGTCGGTCGAGATCGGACGGCAGGAGGCGAGGGCGGCTTTCGGCCTGCCGACCGGCGTCGCGCTGATCGGCTCGGTCGCCCGCCTTCATCCGCTGAAGCAGCTCGACGCGGCGATTGCCGTAATCGCGCGGCGCCCGGCGCTGCATCTCGCCATCGCCGGCCAGGGCCCCGACGAAGCGCGACTGCGCGCCATGGCGCGGCAACTCGGCGTCGAGAAGCGCGTGCATCTGATAGGCGACCTGCCGCCGCAGAAGGTCGGGCTGTTTCTCGCCGGCCTCAACGCCTTCGTCTTTCCCTCGATGGCCGAGACCTTCGGGCTCGCGGCGGTGGAAGCGGCGCAAGCGGGCGTTCCGGTAGTCGCCAACGACCTTCCGGTGCTGCGCGAAGTGCTGACCGTGGACGGCGAGCCCTGCGCCCTGTTCGCCGATGCCGCCAATGTCGACGACTTTGCCGCCAAGATCGACACGGTGTTCCGCGACCACCAGCAGACCGCGCACATGGTGGCGCTGGGGCGCCGGCTCGCCGGGCGCTATTCGGTCGACGGCATGGTCGATGCCTATGCCGGCCTGATCCGGCAAGCGCTGGGCACAGGTTCCAGCCGGACGGCCTGCCCGAGCCCACAGCCGACCGCGGCGCTGCGCTCCTCGCAGCGATGACGGCCGATCCGCCGGAAGCGAGCCCGGTGAAGATTCTCGTTCGGATCGATGACGGCTGGTCTGCCCGCTGGGTGCTGTGGCTGGTCGAGGCGCTGGAGCGGCGGCCAGCCACGCAGGTCTT
The DNA here is from genome assembly GCA_030852655.1 of Pseudomonadota bacterium. GTDB lineage: Bacteria > Pseudomonadota > Alphaproteobacteria > Rhizobiales > Rhizobiaceae > Mesorhizobium_K. Next base: position 4,076 of record JALYWP010000035.1, read on the forward strand.
CGTCCGTATAAGGGAGCGCGACGTGAGCGAGGGCCGTTCGGCGCTGGCGACGCTGCTTTCCCTGGAGCGCATGGTGCTTGGGCGCAACCAGAAGGGCGGCGGTGATCGCATCGATCGTGGCGCGTTCGGCGCGAAGCGTGCGGAACCCACCGGCTTCGAGCCGGACATAGTCATCGACCTGACGCATGAGGACGCGCCGCCCCGCTCGGAAGCAATCCGCCTGCGGCCCCTCTATGACGGCGATCCCGGCGAGATCGCGCTTGCCTCGGCGCTGTTCTTTCGCGGAACGCCGGCGCTCTCCATCGAGCGCATCCTGCCGGGAGACGAGGCCGGCAGCGTCATTGTCTCTGGTACCGCTTCGCTCGAAGCCGCATCGGGCGTAGGCGGCGGCATCGAGGCCGTCGGCTCGCGCGTGATCGCCCTGTTGCTGAAAGTGCTGCCGGATGCCGGGGCGGATTTCCCGCTGCGAAGCGTGCCCGTGATAGGCGGCCGCCGGATCGCAAATCGAGACGTTCTCGTCCGCTCGGCGAAAAACGTCGCCAGCGCGGCCGCACGCGCCGCTTACCGGCTTTGCTGCCACCCGTCGCACTGGCGTGTCGGCTGGCGCTTCGTCGAGCCGGGCGGCGACGTGTGGACGCGCCGCGATCTTTCCGGCACGCGCTGGAACGTTCTGCCCGACCCGGTGGACCATTTCTACGCCGACCCGTTTCCGCTGACCTGGCAGGGCAGGGACTATCTCTTCTTCGAGGACCTCGACCACAAGACCGAAAAGGGCATCATTTCGGTGGTCGCCTTCGACGAAAAGGGTCGGCCCGGTCCAACCATGCCGGTGCTGGAGGAGCCTTGGCACCTGTCCTATCCCTTCCTGATCGAACGCGGCGGTCAGATTTTCATGATCCCCGAAACTTCCGCCAATCGCGACATCGCCATCTACCGGGCAGTCGCGTTCCCGCTGAAATGGGAACGCCACGCCGTGCTGGTCGAGGGCGTCGAGGCAGCCGACGCGACGATCGTCGACCATGACGGGCTGCTCTACATGTTCGCGGTGGTGCGGGACGGCGTCGGCGGCTATTCCGACACGCTGGCGATCTGGTCGGCCGACGATCTGTTCGGCCCGTGGCGGCCGCATCCGAAAAACCCCGTGCTTGTCGATGATCGCACCGCACGCCCGGCCGGGAACTTCGTTCGCCGGAACGGCGTGCTTTACCGGCCCGCGCAGGACTGCCGCCACGGATACGGCAAGGCTCTCGGTTTCATGAAGGTGACGCGGCTTGACTGCGAAGGCTTTGCGCAGGAGAGCGAAGGCACGATCTCCGGCGGCCCGTGCTGGCCGGGCAAGCGCCTGCACACCTTGAACTACAATGGCCGCCTCGAAGCGATCGACGGCTACACGCTGCGGCCCAGGCTGAAGATCGCCGCCGATCTGGTCGACCGCTGGTACCAGCCTCCGGCCTGATTTCTATTGCGCCGGCGGCACGAGCGCGTCCATCACGCGGGGATCGGGCATGCGGGTCCGCGGGTCGATCAAGCCGAACCCGTCCTGGAAGTCCCAATGCGTCCAGCCGATGCAGTGCGCCTCCGCCTGCCGGCGCACCGCCGCCAGCCAGTCGAGGCGTGATTGGCGAGGCGCATGATAGGACAGCACGCCGAATTCGTTGACGATAACCGGCCGCGCGTGCCGTTCGCTCCAGTCGGCCATCGTCTCGAAGGCCGGAGTCATGGCGTCTTCGGTCCACGGCGTTTCGAGCGCGTTACGAAGAAGAACGGCCGCGTCCTCGCGTCCTTCCGCTTCGAGCGCCGCGATCCTGGCCTCCATCAGCGGATCGTCTGCATTCGCAGGGAACGGCAGGCCGCGCAGATACTGGATCGGATCGTGCGCGCCGCCCCAGTCGGCGCCCTGATGGCTGAAGGCGAAAGGGTCGTAATAGTGGATCGCATAGACGACGTTGCGGTCGGCGAGCGGCTCCAGCCCGGACAAGGTTTCGTGCCGTTGGGGTCCGGCCGGTCCGACGACGATCGTATGGTCGGGCAGGATGCGCCTGACCTTGGCCGCAAGGCGGGCGGCCGCGGGCCACCACGTTCCGCTGTCGGTCTGTGGTTCGTTGAGGAGTTCGAGCGCCAGCCCTTCGGGATCGAGGAACCGGACGCGCCTGGCGATCGCCTGCCAAAGCTCGGCAAGCCGCGTCTCGGCAGCGTCAGGTTCCGGCTGGAATATGTCGCCGGCGAGAAGGACGAGCGAGACGGCGTAGTCCAGGCTGAAGAGCAGGATGATCTCCTCGAACATGGCGTCGAGATAGGTTTCCCGCTCTGCCGGGGCGAGGCGGCGTTCGTCGAGAAGCAGCCTGATATGCGTGAAACCCCGTTCCCGCAGCGCCAGCAATTGTTCTTCCGTCGGACGCCGGCTTTCGTCATCGCTGTCCCAGCCGGGCAGGTTGACGCCCCGCCGCATCGCCGCCAGCAGTTTCGGATTGGGGAAAGTGAGGGCAGTCCGGCAGGTCTGGGCGGCGGCGCCGGCGGGCAGGGCGACAAGCAGCGTGGCTGCAACGAGGCACAGCAGCGCGGCAAGCCGCCGGAGGCGCAAGCTTGCTGCCTCGGCGCTCACGCCGAGTGGCGGATGAGCGCGCCGATCGCTTGCGGATTGGTCGTGATGTAGCGCATGGCGAGCCGGCGCGGCTCCAGCCAGACGCGGTAGAGCCATTCGAGGCCCGCGGCCTGCATCCATGCCGGTGCGCGCTTGTTCTTGCCCGAGATGAAATCGAACAGCCCGCCCGAAGTCTTGACCACGCCGACGCCGGTCAGCCGGTCGATGTTGCGGTCGATGAACTGCTGCTCCAGCGGTACGCCGAGGCCGATCCACAATATGTCGGGCCTTGCGGCGTTGATGTCGGCAATGATCACGTCCTCCTCGTCGCGGCTGAAATAGCCATTGCGGCGTCCGGCGAAGACCAGCTTCGGATAGCGTCGCTGCATCTCCTCGACGGCCTTGGCGTTCACCTCTTCGCCGGCGCCGAGGAAATAGAAGGAGACGCCGGCGTCCTCCGCAAGCTTCGCCACCTCATGCACGAGGTCGGTGGTGGCGACGCGTTCAGCCAGCGGACGCTTCGAGAACAGCTTGGAATAGAGCACCATCGGCATGCCGTCGGCATGGATCTGGTCGGCGCCGCGCATCAGCGAAAGGAAAGCCGCGTCCTGGCCGCAAAGCGCCAGCACCTGTCCGTTGGCCGAGGTCGAGTAGAACGGCCGGCGGCCCTTGCCCCGAGTCTCCAGCGCATGCGCGACGAAGCCGCGCGCCGAGGCGGCGACGTCGGTCTGGGCGATGGGAAGCCGGCCGAGGAAGCTTGTCGGCCAGTCCGTCATTGGCGTTTCGGTCGACAATTTCGATACCCGATTGGCAGTCAGACGCCGCTATTGTCGACGCGCGCGTTTTGTAGTGCGTCGAAACGCGGGCGTCGGCGACCATTATCTTGGATCATTTGATGCATTTTCAACGCGATGCTCTCGCCATGGTTAACTTAGTGAAGGAAGTTCTCACGAGATAGCTAAAGTTTTAGCGGATGCATCCTTCGCCCGGTCCTGGCTATCTGCCGAGTTCGACCGATCTTGCCCGCGCCGCCTCCACCGCATCGGTCAGCAGGTTTTTCAGCCTGTCCCCGCCCATGAGCACGCCGAGCGCGGCGGCGGTGGTGCCGTTGGGGCTGGTCACCTGCTTGCGCAGAATAGCGGGGTCTTGCCCGCTCTCGGCGGCGAGCGAGGCGGCCCCATGGACCGTCTGCATGGCGAGCAGCCTGGCTGTCTCGGCCGGCAGTCCTGCCTTCTCGGCAGCCGCGGTCAGGCATTCGATGAAATGGAAGATATAGGCCGGGCCTGACCCCGAGACCGCCGTCACCGCATCCATCAGGCTTTCGTCGCTGATCGTCGCCACCTCGCCGCTCGCCGACAGCAGGTCGTTGACAAAGGTCCTTGTCCCTTCGGAGACGTTCGGATTGGAAAAGACCACCATCATGCCCTTGCCTATCGCGGCCGGAGTGTTCGGCATGCAGCGCATGACGGCGGCGCCTGCGCCGAGTATCTCGGTGAAGGTCGCGATCCCGGTGCCGGCGGCGATGCTGAGGAAGGTGGATTTCCCTGCAAAGCGCGTATAGCCGGCGACGACTTCGCGGATGACCTGCGGCTTCACCGCTATCACGATGACCTCCGGCGAAAGATCGGCGGGAAGCTCGGCGTTCGACGCTGCAACCAGGGTGCCGAGGCGCGCTGCACGGTGCCTGAGATCCTCGTTCGGCTCGACCACCAGCGTTTCCGACGCCGCGAGCTTGCCCGATCCCAGCCAGCCGGACAGCATCGCGTATCCCATATTGCCGCACCCGACGAGAAGCAAACGAGCAGTCATCCGAACCTCCATCGCGATCCGCGGCCGAGCGCCATGCGATTGGCGCCGCTTTTAGCACCGTCCTGCATCCGCGCAACTTTCGGTTTCGCGGCATGGGACGCCGCAAAGGCCGATTGCCCGCCGCGGCGTTCCGCATTATGCGAGGTGCATTCCAAAACCCAAGGGACGCATCATGGCCGAAATCATCGACGGAAAACTGGTTGCCGAAGATGTCGTCTCGACGGTGAAGCGCCTGACCGCCGACCTCGTCGCCAAGGGCCATGCCGCACCGGGCCTCGCCGTGGTGATCGTTGGCGAGGATCCCGCCAGCCAGGTCTATGTCTCGTCGAAAGGCAAGAAGGCCAAGGAATGCGGCTTTCTCTCCGTCCAGCACACGCTGCCGGCCGATACAAGCGAAGCCGATCTGCTGAAGCTGATCGCCGACCTCAACGCCGACACGTCGATCGACGGCATCCTCGTGCAACTGCCGCTGCCCGGCCATATCGATTCCGGCAAGGTCATCCAGACGATCGCGCCGGAAAAGGATGTCGACGGCTTCCATTTCGTCAATGTCGGCAAGCTCGGCACCGGCGAACTGGAGACAGCCTTCGTGCCCTGCACGCCGGCCGGCTCCATGATCCTCATCGAGCGCGTGCGCGGCAAGGATCTGTCCGGCCTCAACGCCGTCGTCGTCGGCCGCTCCAACATAGTCGGCAAACCGATGGCAAACCTCCTGCTTGCCGCCAACTGCACCGTCACCATCGCGCACAGCCGCACCAAGGACCTGCCGGCGCTCGCCCGCACCGCCGACATACTGGTCGCAGCGGTCGGCCGGCCGCAGATGGTCAAGGGCGACTGGGTGAAGCCCGGCGCCACCGTCATCGATGTCGGCATCAACCGCGTGCCGGCGCCGGAGAAGGGCGAGGGCAAGCATCGGCTGGTCGGCGACGTAGCCTTCGCCGAGGCCGAGAAGAACGCCGGCGCCATCACGCCGGTCCCGGGCGGCGTCGGGCCGATGACGATTGCGCTGCTGATGGCCAACACGCTCGTCTCGGCCTATCTCAAGGCCGGCCTCAAGCGACCGACTTTCTGATCGAACGCAGCCATCAACAGGCAGGAAGGCCGCTCCTATGCCGATGCCGCCGCTTGCTGTAGACATGCCCGTCATGTCCGATCAGAGCCAAAGCGGCCGGCAGTTCGCCTTCCTGCTGGTCGACAAATTTTCGATGTTCTCGCTGGCAGCCGCGATCGACGCGTTCCGGTCGGCGAACCGCTTGCTCGGGCAGGACTATTACGGCTGGACCACAGTGTCGGTCGACGGTGAGGCCGTGATGGCCTCGAACGGCATACCGATCAAGGTCGACTATGCCGTCGCCGACCTTTCGTCCGCCGACATCCTTTTCGTCTGCGTCGGGCTGGCAATCGAGTTTCCCGGCAAGTCGAAGGTGCTCGGCGCGTTGCGCAACTGGGGCCGGCGCGGCGGCGCGCTCGGCGCCTTGTCGGTTGGCTCCTATCTGCTCGCCGAGGCCGGCCAGCTTGAAGGCCACCGCTGCACCATCCACTGGGAAAACCGCGCCGGCTTCACGGAACGCTTCCCCGATATCAACTGCACCGGCAATGTCTACGAGATCGACCGCAAGCGCTATACCTGTGCCGGCGGCACCACCTCGATCGACCTGATGCTGGAGATTATCCGCGGCGATTTCGGCTCCAATATCGCCAACGGCGTGGCCAACCAGTTCCAGCACGAACGCATCCGTTCCGCAGGTGACCGCCAGCGCGTCGGTCCCGAGCGCGACCTGACCGGCAAGTCGGAAAAGCTCCGCAAGATCGTCGAACTGATGGCCGACAATCTCGACGAGCCGTTTTCCGCCGTCCAACTCGCCAAGTCGGCCGGCCTGTCCGTGCGCCAGGTCGAGCGGCTGTTCCTGCGCCATCTCTCGGTGACGCCGGGGCGCTACTACATGCGGCTGCGCCTCGAGCGCGCCCGGGAACTGCTGCGCCAGACCAACATGCCGATCCTCGACGTGGCCATCGCCACCGGCTTCACTTCGCATTCCTATTTCGCGCAAAGCTACCGCCTGCAGTTCGGCCGCCCGCCGAGCGAGGAACGCCGCACCACCTATTGATCGCATCGGCGAGGCTTCGCCTTGCCACTCTCCAGAGCCTCCTCTAGCGTCGGCTCGGCGGACCGAGCTGATTCACCGAGGGACAGACATGGCGTTTCTTTCACGCGGCGTGCTTGCGGCGCTTTTCCTGATTTGGACGGCGGCACTCGGCCTGGCGGCCGACCGCGCCATCATCGTGCTCGACGCGTCCGGCTCCATGTGGGGCCAGATCGAAGGCCGGCCCAAGGTGGAGATCGCCCGCGAGACACTCAGGACCGTGCTGCAATCGGTCCCGGCCGACATGGAGCTCGGCCTGATGGCCTATGGCCACCGTGAAAAAGGCTCCTGCGCCGACATCGAGCTCGTGGTGCCGCCGGCGGCAGGCACCGCAACGGCCATTGCGAGCGCCGCCGACACGATGAAATTTCTCGGCAAGACGCCGCTGACCCAGGCCGTCCGGCAGGCGGCCGAGTCGCTGAGATATACCGAGGAGAAATCGACCGTCATCCTGATCACCGACGGCATAGAGACCTGCGAGGCCGACCCTTGCGCGCTCGGCACGGAGCTTGAGGCGGCGGGCGTCAACTTCACCGCCCATGTGGTCGGCTTCGGCCTGACGGCGGAGGAGGGCAGGGAGGTTGCCTGCCTGGCGGAGAACACCGGCGGCAAATATCTGCAGGCGTCCGGAGCCGCGGCACTGAAGGACGCGCTTGCAGCGACCGTCGCCGCGCCGCCCGAGCCTGAGCCCGAACCTGCACCTGCACCCGAGCCTGTCGTTGCCGAACCGGCGCCTGCTCCGGAGCCCGCTCCTCAACCTGCGCCGGAGCCGGCCAAGCCGGAATTCAACTTCACGCCGTCGCTTGTCATGGCGGCTGGCGGCGCTCCGCTCGGCGATGAAGGGCAGGCCTGGGAGATCAGCAGGGCCAAGGCCGATGGCAGCGCCGGCGACTATCTCACCACCGAATACGGACTTTATCGGGGCTCGCTGGAACCGGGCGACTATGTCGTCAGGGCGCGGCTCGGCGAAGCGCGCGTCGAGCAGAAGCTGAATGTGGAGGCAGGACAGGTCTATGCGCCGACTTTCGTGCTCGACGCCGGCACGCTGGTCGTGCGGCCCCGCCCGAGCGAAGGCGCCGACGTCGACAACGCCGCCACCGTCATCGTCGATTTTCCGGGCGAGGGCGACGGCAC
>JALYWP010000056.1 GCA_030852655.1 Pseudomonadota bacterium
TCGAGCGCGACCGAGCGCGTATCCGAGAGCTTCACCTGCACGAAGGCGACATGGCCTTCGCCCATGCGCTCGCGGTCGATGACTGCGGCATAGCCGCGGATGTAGCCGTCCTTCTCGAGACGCCGCACGCGCGCCTGAACCGGCGTCTTCGACAGGCCGACCTTTGCCGCAAGCTCCGCCATGGAAAGCCGCCCGTCGCGCGCGAGCGCCGAGACGATATTGCGGTCGATCCGGTCCAATTGGTCTGTCATGGTCATTATCACAGTCCAAGTAGATGGAAGTAGGGGTTTATATTAGACTGCATGGTTCGTCCAGTTCAACTCTTCGGATCGGCGTCAAGACAAGTCTGTGATACGTTGCCGGCCGACGAACCCGCCCACGAACCCCGCTTGCCCTGGACAAAACATGCCGACGCTCGCCGCCCTTCGAAACGAAATCCGCGCCAACTACCTGCCCGACGAGGACGCCGCGCTGGCGGCGCTGGTCGAGACGGCGAAGCTGACCGACGGGCAGAGGCAGGCGATCTCGAACCATGCCGCCAAGCTGGTGCGCGCGGTGCGCGGCTCGTCCGATCCGGGCCTGATGGAAGTGTTTCTTTCCGCCTACGGGCTCTCGACCAAGGAAGGTGTGGCGCTGATGTGCCTTGCCGAGGCGCTGCTGCGCGTGCCCGACACCGAAACGATGGACGATCTGATCCGCGACAAGATCGCGCCGCAGGACTGGTCGGCACATTCGGGCAGTTCGGCGTCGATCTTCGTCAACGCCTCGACCTGGGCGCTCATGCTGACAGGCCGGGTTCTGGACGAGGGCGAGGGGGGCATCGAGCGGACCTTGCGTGCCATGGTGCGCAGGCTCGGCGAGCCGGTGATCCGCACGGCCGTCGCCGCCGCGATGCGCGAGATGGGCGAGCAGTTCGTGCTCGGCCGCACCATTGCCGAGGCAGTGAAGCGCGGCCGGTCGATGACGGCGAAGGGCTATCTCCATTCCTACGACATGCTGGGCGAGGCCGCTCGCACCGAGACGGACGCGCTGCGCTACTTCAAGGCCTATGAGGATGCAATCGCGGCGCTGGCGAAACATGCGACCGGCCAAGACACACGCTTCAATCCGGGCATCTCCGTCAAGCTGTCGGCGCTGCATCCGCGCTACGAGCAGGCCCAGCGCGAGACCATGCTGCCGGTGATGGCCGAGCGGCTGCTGGCACTCGCGGTCGGCGCCCGCGACGCGCGCATGGGCCTCAATGTCGACGCCGAGGAAGCCGACCGGCTCGACCTCTCGCTCGATGTCATCGAGCAGGTTCTCGCCACGCCCGAGCTTGCCGGCTGGGACGGCTTCGGCGTGGTCGTCCAGGCTTACGGCCCGCGCTGCGGCTTCACCATCGACTGGCTGCAAGCGCTGGCGAAGAAGCTCGACCGCAGGATCATGGTGCGGCTGGTCAAGGGCGCCTATTGGGACACCGAGATCAAGCGCGCGCAGGTGCTCGGGCTGTCGGGCTATCCGGTGTTCACCCGCAAGGCGAACACCGACGTTTCCTACATCGCCTGCGCGCGAAAGCTGCTGTCGATGACCGACCGCATCTATCCGCAATTTGCCACCCACAATGCGCACACCGTTGCGGCCGTGCTCGCCATGTCGCCCGACCGCGGCGCATTCGAGTTCCAGCGCCTGCACGGCATGGGCGAGCAACTGCATGAGGCGGTGCGCAAGGCGGAGGGCACGCGCTGCCGCATCTACGCGCCGGTCGGCGCGCATTCCGACCTGCTTGCCTATCTGGTGCGCCGCCTGCTCGAAAACGGCGCAAACTCGTCATTCGTGCACCAACTGACCGACGAGGACGTGCCGCCAGAGGTCATCGCCCGCGATCCGTTCGAGGTGGTGGCTGGGCAGGGGCCGGCCGCCAATCCGGCGATCGCCAAACCCGTGGCGATCTTCGGCGCGAACAGGAAAAACTCCAGGGGTTTCGACATCACAGACCCAGTCACGCTGGCCGCGACTGAGGTGGCGAAGTCCGAATTCTCCGGCACGGAGCGCTGGTCGGCCGCACCGATCACACGCGCTGCGGGATACGGATCGAAGCGCGCGGTGCTGAATCCGGCCAAGGTGAAGGACGTGGTGGGTACGGTGACCGAGGCCGGCGCCAAACAGGTCTCGACGGCGGTGAAGATCGCGGTAGCGGCGCAGCCCGCCTGGGCGAGGCGGCCGTTCGGCGAACGCGCTGCGATCCTGCGTCGAGCGGCGGACCTCTACGAGGCGAATGCCGCCGAGTTCTTCGCGCTGGCCACCCGCGAGGCCGGCAAGACGCTTGCCGACGGCATCTCCGAGTTGCGCGAGGCGGTCGATTTCCTGCGCTACTATGCCGGCGAGGCGGCGAGCGTCGAGGCGGGAACGGAAGCGCGCGGCGCCATCGCCTGCATCTCGCCGTGGAATTTTCCGCTGGCTATCTTCACCGGCCAGATCGCGGCGGCACTCGCCACCGGCAATTCGGTGATCGCCAAGCCCGCCGAACAGACACCGCTGATCGCGGCCAAGGCCGTTTCGCTTTTGCGTGAGGCCGGGGTGCCGGAAGACGTCATCCAACTCTTGCCGGGCGACGGTCCTTCCGTCGGCGCGCCGCTGACCGCCGATCCCGGTAT
>JALYWP010000086.1 GCA_030852655.1 Pseudomonadota bacterium
TGTCGGTTGGACGAAAGCTTTGGGGCATTCCTTGGGGTGAGCGGAAGAAATTTTTGCGGGGCCAGCGTCGGATCGTCGACTGACCTATTTTGCAATTTCAGATTGCATGTATGTTTCTATGCAATTATAGATTTATATTCCTACGGTTGGACAGCGCACGCGGGGGCGGCATGGCCAAGAACATCGTCATCTTTTCGGACGGCACCGGACAGGCCGGCGGCCTGCGGCCCGACCAGCGGCTGAGCAACATCTACAAGCTTTACCGGGCCTCGCGGACAGGACCGGACAGCCCGATCGATCCGGCCGGGCAGGTCGCCTTCTACGATGCCGGACTTGGATCGGGGGAAGCAGATTCCTGGCGTGCATGGGCGCGAAAGCTCTGGAGCTCCGCGACAGGGACGGGTTTCACACGCAACGTCGCGGAATGCTACGAATTCATCCTGCAGCATTACCAGCCCGGCGACCGGGTCTTCCTGTTCGGCTTCAGCCGGGGCGCCTACACGGTGAGAAGTGTCGCCGGCGTGATGAATCTCTGCGGCGTGCCGACGCGGATGCCCAACGGCTCGCCCGTGCCGCGCTTCGGCAGCGCCTGCCGGGCGATCGCGCAGGAAGCGGTCCATGACGTCTACGAGCACGGCGCAGGCAAGCCGCGCGGCAAATATTTCGACGAACGCGAAGAGAAAGCGAGGCGCTTCCGGGAAAGGTACGGATCGACGAGCGACCACCCGAGGCGGGGGAATGCCGCCCCTTATTTCATCGGCGTCTTCGATACGGTGGCTGCGCTTGGGTTGTCAGGCTTCAAGCGAAATCTTTACCTGACCTTCCTGATAGGAGGATTGGTTGCCGCGCCCTTCCTGCTGGCGTGGTTGGGGGATTGGGTTGGCCTGAATTGGTTCATGACCCTTGCCGCCACCATCGCGGCGATCCTGATCCCGCTCGGCGTCTACTCCTACAGGCACCGGATCAAGACGATCCGGGATTTTCCGAAAGAACGAAACTTCAGTTGGCACTGGAGCTCGTGGAAATTTGCCCACTACGACAAATTCCTCGATCCGCGCGTCGTGCATGCCCGGCATGCACTGGCGATCGACGAACACAGGCTGACATTCGACCGCGTTCCATGGGCTTCCAGCAAGGACGATCCGAAGCGCGCCGAAGGCGAACCTCCATGGCTGATCCAGATGTGGTTCGCGGGAAACCATTCCGATATCGGCGGCAGCTACCCGGAGGAAGAGTCGCGCCTTTCGGACATCGCGCTGAAATGGATGGTGGACGAGGCAACGAACGCGCGATTTCCGCTGATCGTCGACGAGACGAAGCTTCGCCTCTTCCCCGACCCGCTCGGCATGCAGCATTGCGAGATAGAGGCTTTCAAAGACCGATATCCGCGATGGTGGCCAGAACGATGCCGGTGGTCGTGGAAACGAAAATTGAGAAAATTCGCGGCTGACTTCAATCAGCATCCATCAGTGGAGGCGAGGATGGGGGCCGGATCCGTTTCAAGGCTCGGCTGGTCCATAAGGTACGACCCGCTCGGTGAGCGCCAAGCGGATCAAAAATCGTCGCGAGCCGTCGCTCCCGGTTCGGGTTAGATCAGTCCAACGCCGCGGTGACGATGATCTCGACCTTGTATTTCGGCGCCGCGAGCTTCGCTTCGCCGGTAGCGCGGGCCGGTGTGTTCGCCGGATCGACCCAGGCATCCCAGACCGCGTTCATCTCGGCGAAATTCGCCATGTCGTCGAGCCAGATGATCACCTGGAGCAGTTTCGACTTGTCGGTGCCGGCCTTCGCGAGCGCGGCGTCCACCTGCGAAAGGATGTCCTTGGTCTGCTCGGCGACCGTCGCCCCCTCGCCGACCTGGCCGGCCAGATAGACGGTGTTGTTGTGGATGACGATGTCGGTCATGCGCGGACCGACGTCGATGCGGCGAATGCTCATTTGCTTTCCTTCCTGGTTTCGTGCCGGTCCTCCATAGATTGCAGGGCAGGAAAGGCAAGTGTGGCCCGTTCGAAATCCATGACCGCTTCGAAATCCACGGATTCCTGCGCCAAAAGCCGCGGGCAGGCTCAAAATTTCTCCTACCCCGAATTGACTAATGTAATAACATCACATACCGAAAACGCCGCTGTGGAATTGCCGAAGCCCGATGACCGAAACCGCTGAAAACACCGACGCCAGCCTGACGTTTCGAGACCTGACGCTCGGCTACAACGACCATCCGGCCGTGCATCATCTCAACGGTTCGGTGAAAAAAGGGTCTCTGACGGCAGTCGTCGGCGCCAACGGCTCGGGCAAGTCGACGCTGATGAAGGGCATCGTCGGCGTCCTGAAGCCGATGGCCGGCGAAAGCCTGACAATGCCGGGCGCCTCGATCGCCTATCTGCCGCAGCAGTCGGAACTCGACCGCAGCTTTCCGGCGCGGGTGGTCGATCTGGTCTCGATGGGGCTGTGGCCGAGGCGCGGGCTGCTCGGCCGCCACACGGCCGACGACAAGGCGTCGGTAAGGCGCGCGCTGATGGCGGTCGGCCTCGAAGGTTTCGAGGCGCGCCCGATCGACACGTTGTCGGGCGGCCAGTTGCAACGCGCGCTGTTCGCGCGGGTGCTGGTGCAGGACGCCGGGATCATCCTGCTCGACGAACCCTTCAACGCGATCGACGCGCGCACCGTCGCCGACCTCATCGCGCTGATCAAGCGCTGGCACGGCGAGAAGCGAACGGTGATGGTGGTCGTGCACGACCTGGAGCTGGTGCGCCAGCATTTTCCGGAGACGCTGCTACTCGCCCGCCATCCGGTCGCATGGGGTCCGACGTCAGAGGCGCTCAAGCCCGAAAACCTGCTCAAGGCGCGCCGCTTCGACGAGGCCTGGCACGACGACGCGCCCTGGTGCGAGCCGGAGCCGCACGGCCATGGCGGCCATGCCGGCCATGACCACGCGCCTGACCATCACCACCGTCACGACCATGAATCCGGACCGCGGGCGGCCTGACCATGTACGAGTTCCTCGTCGCCCCTTTCGTCGACTTCGGCTTCATGCAGCGCGCGCTCGCCGGCTCGCTGCTCTTGTCGCTGTCGTCCTGCCCGGTCGGCGTCTTCCTGATGCTGAGGCGCATGAGCCTGACCGGCGACGCCATGGCGCATGCAATCCTGCCGGG
>JALYWP010000088.1 GCA_030852655.1 Pseudomonadota bacterium
TGCGGCCTCAAGATCTACCGGACGGATATCTTGAAGCAGATCCGGATCATGGGCGACATGCATCGCTTCATCCCCGCCCTCGTCGCCAGCGTCGCGCCGACCTCGCGCATAGACGAGATGGTCGTCAGTCATCACGCGCGTCAGTTCGGCTTATCCAAATACGGCATTTCGCGAACCTTCCGCGTCGTGCTCGACCTGCTCTCGGTCGTGTTCTTCATGAGCTTCCGGCACCGGCCGGGGCATTTCTTCGGCGTTGCCGGGCTGGGTTTCGGCGCGGTCAGCGCGGTGCTCTTCTTCTATCTGTGCATCGTCAAGTTCGTTTTCGGCGAGGACATCGGCACGCGCCCGATGCTGATCGTCGCCGTCATGCTTTTCGTGGCGTCCGCGCAAATGATCAGCACCGGAATTCTGGCCGAGATGCTCGCCCGCCCGGGCGGCGACACGGAGAACTATTTCGTTCGCAACGTCCATACGCGCGACACATGATCGATCGCCTGGCGAGGCAGCACCACGCGGTCTACCTGCTGCTGGCCCTTTATTTCACCGTCAACATGCTCGTCCGCCTCGCGACGCCCGCCTCGCTGGAATTCGACGAAGGCCAGCAGCTCTTCCTCGCGCAATGGCTTGCCCCGGGCTACGACTCGCAGGCGCCTCTGTACAACTGGCTGCAATATGTCGTCGTGCAGGTGCTCGGCGACTCGGTTCTGGCGCTGACCCTCCTCAAGAACGTCCTGCTGTTCAGCAGCTATGCATTGTTCGGGCTTGCCGCCCACATGATCGTTCGTGACCGCGCGCTCGCGGTCATCGCCACGCTCGGCCTGATCACGATCCCGCAGATCGGCTATGAAGCCCAGCGCGACCTCACCCATACCGTCGCGCTGCTGTTTTCGGCATGTCTGTTCATCTACGTTCTTGCAAGGACCCTGCGGGCGCCGAGCGCGGCCAATTATGCCCTCACAGGCCTGGCGATCGGCGTGGGCGTCCTGTCGAAGTACAATTTCGTCCTGTTGCCGGCCGCAACCCTGCTGGCGCTCGCCCTGGACCCGCTGCATCGCCGGCGGCTTTTCGATCCGCGCATGATTTTGACGGTCGTCGTCGCCGCCGCAGTCGTCGCGCCGCATGCGGCCTGGTTCGCCGGCCATGTCGGCGAGGCGACGCAACTGACCGTAGCGAAGCTCGCCCGCAACAGCGCGGATGATGGCGGGTTGCTGATCGGCCTCCTCGCACTGCTGGAGGCGGTTGCGGCGATCACGCTCCCCACGCTGGCAGTCTTCGCTTTCGCGTTCGGCCGGTCCCTGTTTCGTGCATGGGGCTCGCAGAGCGACTGGACCCGCCTGCTCGGCCGGATCCTCGTCATAGCGACGCTGCTGCTGCTGATTCTCCTCCTGTCGGGCGGCGCAACCTATATCCGGCATCGCTGGCTGGTGCCGCTGTTCTTCCTGCTGCCGGTCTATCTCTGCGCCAAGCTCGAAGCATCGGGCGAAATCCCGGCCGACGCCAACCGGCGGTTCGGAGCTGTCGTGCTCGCCATCATGGTCCTGATGCCGACCATGCTTGGCGTCCGTCCGTTGCTGGGGTCGCTCGGCCACTACAGCAAGCAGAACGTGCCCTACGGGCCCGCCATCGCCGAGATACTGGCGTCGAATCCGGACCGTCCGTCCGTCGTCCTGGCCAGCGATCTGCAACTGGCGGGCAACATACGCCTCCATGCTCCGGGCATTCCGGTCGCCTTGCCGGGTTACGAGTATCTGGAAAAGCCGTTTCCATTCGATGCGGCCCACCCGGTGCTGGCCATATGGCGTGGCAGGCGGGAGGCTGCGCCGCTGCCGTCCGCCATGCAGGCATGGCTCGATCGCGAGGCTGGCCTGGCAGGCAAGGCGCCGGACGTGCGCGAGGTCGCCGTGCCCTATCACTTCGGACGGGACGGCGACGTCTATCGTTTCAGCTACGCCTGGATCTACCCGCCGACCGACCCATGATTCCGGCGCTGCGCTTTTAGCGCGGCGCCAGCACCATCATCATCTGCCGACCTTCGAGCTTCGGCTCGGCCTCGACCTTGGCGATCGCGGCGGTCTCCTCGCGGACCTTGTTGAGCAGCTGCATGCCGAGTTCCATGTGGGCCATCTCGCGGCCACGGAAGCGGAGCGTCAGCTTCACCTTGTCGCCTTCCTCGAAGAAACGGCGAACCGCCTTCATCTTGGTCTCGTAGTCGTGGTCGTCGATGTTCGGGCGCATCTTGATCTCCTTGATCTCGATGACCTTCTGGTTCTTGCGCGCCTCGGCCGCCTTCTTCTGGTTGGCGTATTTCAGCTTGCCGAGATCGAGAATCTTGGCGACTGGCGGATTTGCGTTCGGGGAAATTTCCACGAGGTCCAGTCCGGCCTCTTCGGCGAGCAGCAGTGCATCGTTGATGGAAACTTCGCCGAGATTTCCGCCGTCTGCTCCGATGAGCTGGACGCGGGGGACGCGGATATCGGTGTTCGCGCGGGGGCCGTCCTTGGTGGGCGCGGTAGCCTTGAATGGTCTGCGAATGGTAGTCGACTCCTCGAATTGTTGGCGTTCAGGGGTTTCTTCAGGCCGCCTATGTCGTGGCGGGACCGGACAAGTCAATAGCATGTCGTGCAGAATAAATCACCAGTATCGACAGCCGAATCGACGCCCTTGATCGATACGCTGATCGGCGGGCGGTATCGACGTCCGGCCGGCACCCGTATCCGCCATGACGCTGCGGCACTTTCCGGCACGGCCTGCCTGTGCCAAAAGCCGCGTCGAAGCCAACCGTTTCAAGCTGGATGACGCATGGCCGAGCCACAATTTCTGAACGTCCAAGGCGCCGGGATTGCCTACCGCCGTATCGCCGGCGGCGCGCCCGGCATCGTCTGGCTGGGCGGCTACCGGTCGGACATGCTTGGAACGAAGGCCGAGACGTTGGCGTCCTGGGCCGAATCCAGCGGCCGCGCCTTCCTGCGGCATGACTATTCCGGCCATGGCGAATCCGGCGGCGCCTTCGCCGACGGCACCATCTCGAAGTGGCTCGGCGAAAGCCTCGCCGTCTTCCGCCGCCTGACCGACGGTCCGCAGGTTCTGGTCGGTTCGTCCATGGGCGCCTGGATCGCGCTGCGCCTGGTGCAGGAACTGCACAAGATTGGCGAGGGCGATCGCGTCGCCGGCCTGGTCCTGCTTGCGCCGGCGCCCGACTTCACCGCCGAACTCATCGAACCTGCGCTGACCAGGAAGCAGAAGCGCGAACTCGAGAGACAAGGCTATTTCGAGGAGAAATCGGAATATTCGCCGGAGCCCAACATCTATACGCGCGCGCTGATCGACGACGGGCGGCAAAACCGCGTCATGACCGGGCCGATCGACACCCACTGCCCGGTCCACATACTGCAGGGCCTGGCCGACCCCGACGTGCCGCATAGCCATGCGCTGAAGTTGATCAGCCTGCTGCCGGCCGATGACGTCACCCTGTCGCTCATTCCCGAAGGCGACCACCGCCTGTCGCGCCCGCAGGATCTCGAATTGCTCATCCGCGCTGTCGAAGCGGTGATCGAGCAAGGCGCCTCGCCCGACGCCTGATCCCGGCCCCATAGGGCGGGGCCTCAAACGGGGCGGGCATGGTATGGGCGAAACCGGATTCCCCTTTTCGGTACGATGTTCTAGAAATTCGTCATCCTTCCGGCGACCGGCTCCCCATGCGCATCTCCATTCCCGTTTCGGCCTTCGTTGCGGCCATCGTCGGCTTCGGCGGCACGCTGGCGCTGATCATTGCTGCGGCGGACGCCGTCGGCGCGACGCAGGCGCAGACGGCAAGCGCCGTCACCGCGCTCTGCCTCGCCATGGCGGTCGAGACGCTCTACCTGTCCTGGCGCACGAAAATGCCGGTCATCAGCGCCTGGTCGACGCCGGGCGCGGCACTCATCGGCGCGTCCAGCGGCTTCACTGTGGAGGAAGCGGTGGCTGCCTTCATCATTGCTGCGGTCCTGCTCGTCGCCACCGGCCTGCTTCGCCCGCTGACGCGGCTGATCGCGAAGATTCCAGCTTCGGTGGCGTCCGGCATGCTCGCCGGCATCGTCTTCACCTTCGCCGTCAACGCGGTGAAGACCATTCCGGCCGACCCCGGGCTGATCCTGCCCCTGATCGCCGCCTTCTTCATCTTTCGCATCGTCAATCCGGCGCTTTCCGTGCTCGCCGTGCTGGTCGGCGGCGGGCTGGCGGCTTTCCTCACCGGGCGCGTCGGCGGCCTGCCCGCGCCCGAACTCTCGACGCTCACCCTGATCGCGCCCGACTTCTCTCTGTCGGCGGCAATCAGCCTGGCGCTGCCGCTCTATCTCGTCACCATGGCGTCGCAGAACCTTTCCGGACTGGCCGTGCTGCGCGCCGCCGGCTACCATCCCGAGCCCGGTCCGCTGATAACGGTCACCGGCCTCGTTTCCCTGGTCACCGCGCCGTTCGGCGCGCTCACCACCAACCTTGCCGCCATCTCGGCTGCCATCTGCACCGGCCCGGATGTCCACCCCGATCCCGCCGAGCGCTGGAAGACCGGGCCGTTCTATGCGCTTTCCTATCTGGTCTTCGCCATTTTCGGCGCCTCGCTTGTGGCGATCTTCGCCGTGCTGCCGCAAAGCCTGATCGTGCTGGTCGCCGGCCTGGCGCTGATGGCGCCGCTCGCCAACGCGCTCGCCATCGCGCTCAAGGACGAAGCCGAGCGCATGGCCGCGACCACCGCCTTCGCCGTCACCGCCTCCGGCCTCGCCCTTCTCGGCATCGGCTCGGCCTTCTGGGGGCTTGTTGCCGGACTCGCCGTACTGGCGCTCGATCGTCTCAAAAAAAGCAAGTGATTTCCGTCGCTTGGCCGGTTTCGTCCGGCCATGTCTTGAATCGCCCTTTTCATCCCCCCATTTCGATTTGAGCAGCATCCTGACTGCCTCCAACCGAAGGAACGGGAGTGAAATGAACACGACTGCACTGATCCGCCCGGCCTGGACGCCGGCAACCATCGCGCTGATGGTGATCGGCTTCATGGTGTTCTGGCCGCTCGGCCTCGCCATGCTTGCCTACATCATCTGGGGCGACCGGCTCGACGGCTTCAAGCGCGACGTAAACCGCGCCACCGACGGCGTCTTCGCCGGCTGCCGCAGAAGCGCCGACAAGGCGCAGCGCTGGGGCCAGGGCTCTTCCCGGGCAAGTTCCCGCACTGGCAACGTCGCCTTCGACGACTGGCGCGACAAGGAATTGGAGCGCCTCGCCGAGGAGCGCAAAAAACTCGACGACATGCTCACCGAGTTCGACGACTATGCCCGCGAACTGCGCCGCGCCAAGGACCAGGAAGAGTTCGACCGCTTTATGGCAAGCCGCAAGTCCAACCCGCCGGCGCCCAGGGGCGAGGGCGGCGGCGAGCCAAAAGGCGACAACGGACCGAATCTGCTCGACAATTGAGCTTTTCGGCACCGATCATCCAAAAGTGATCCGACAGACGGCGACGCGACCCAGCGGCGCCGTTTTTCTTTTTCGGGAACGCTTCGCGTCCACTATTCAACACAAAAGAATCGGCTATCGTCGGTGTCATGCCCCTCGCGCTGCTCAAACGGACGCCCCCCCAGAAAAAGGCCGGTCGCTCACTGGTCAAGGAATGTCTGCACGAGGTCGCCGGGCGGACATTGCCGCTCAAGATCGTCGAAAACGGCCGCGCAAGGCAACTGACGCTCAGGATCGGCGCCGGCGGACGCTCGCTGCGCGTAACCATCCCGCCGGGACTGGCACATGGCGAGGTCAACCGCTTCCTGAAGCGCCAGCAGGACTGGCTGGAGGAGCGGCTGGCCAAGCTGCCCAAGCGCCCGCTGGTGCGCCCCGGTATCAGGATACCGCTGCGCGGCGTCCCCCATGTCATCGTTCACCTGCCGGAACGGCGCGGTACAGTCTCGGTCGGCCGCAAAGAGGACGGCACGCCAGCCCTCTTCGTCCATGGCGGGCGCGAGCATCTGCCGCGCCGCCTGGCCGATTTCCTGAAGAAGCAGGCCAGGAAAGACATCGAGGCGCTGGTTCTCAAGCACACCACAGCGATCAACAAGCGTGCCAAGTCGGTACGCTTCCGCGATACGTCGAGCCGCTGGGGCTCGTGCACCTCGGACGGCAAGCTGTCCTTCTCCTGGCGCATCATGATGGCGCCGAAGCCGATCATCAACTATCTCGTCGCGCATGAGGTCGCACATCTGAAGCAGATGAATCACGGGCCGAAGTTCTGGAAGCTGTGCGAGGAACTCTGTCCCGACACCGAGCGCTGCAAGGATTGGCTCAAGCGCAACGGCAATGCGCTGCAGGCGATCCAGTTCGAGTAGCGCTTCATTTTCGCCGTTTCTCGACTTTTCTGCCATTTCGTGGCAACTCCCGCGCCATGACGCTCGATATTAAGATATGCGGCCTGAAGACCGGGGAAGCGCTGGAGGCAGCGCTCGGGCACGGCGCGTCGCATGTCGGGTTCATCTTCTTCGCCAAAAGTCCGCGCAACATCGCGCCCGACGAGGCCGGACGGCTGCGCGAGGCGGCAACCGGTCGGGCAAAGGCCGTCGCCGTCACCGTCGACGCCGATGACGCAACGCTCGACGCAATCGTCGCCGCGATGCGCCCCGACATGCTGCAGCTTCATGGGCACGAGACGCCGGAGCGTGTTTCGGCCGTCAAGGCGCGCCATGGCCTGCCGGTCATGAAGGCCTTTTCCATCCGCGATGCTGCCGATCTGGCCGCCACAAGACCCTATCGCGGCGTTGCCGACCGCTTCCTCTTCGACGCCAAGCCGCCGAAGGAGGCCGAGCTTCCGGGCGGCAATGGCGTGCCGTTCGACTGGACGGTGCTCGCCGGGCTCGATCCCAATGTCGACTACATGCTGTCGGGCGGGCTCAACGCCGTCAATATCGGCGAGGCGCTGCGGCTCGTCAGCCCCGCAGGCATCGACATCTCGTCCGGTGTCGAAAGCGCGCCCGGCGTCAAGGATGCCGCCTTGATCGAGGGTTTCTTCCAGGCTGTCCGGACAGCCGGCAAGAAAAGCGCTGCCTGAAGCGCCTGTTGCCTTCCTCCCCACGAAAAGGCTAAGCGAAATCGACCGGCGGCCGAAACAGGACGGCAAACTATGGGCCGCCGACCGGGAGCCATCATGAACACGCCGATCGAGCCCAACTCCTTCCGCACCGGACCTGACGAGCAGGGCATGTTCGGCACGTTCGGCGGCCGTTTCGTCGCCGAGACGCTGATGCCGCTGATCCTCGACCTCGAGCGCGAGTGGAACGCTGCCAAGGACAATCCGGCCTTCAGGGCCGAACTGACAGGCCTTTCGACCCACTATGCCGGGCGTCCCTCGAAGCTCTATTTCGCCGAGGGACTGACCGGGCACCTTCGTGACGTTTCCGCGGCGAAGGGCCTCGGGGGCGGCGCAAAAATCTATTTCAAGCGCGAGGATTTGAACCACACCGGCTCGCATAAGATCAACAACTGCCTCGGCCAGATCCTGCTTGCCAAGCGCATGGGCAAGAAGCGCATCATCGCCGAGACGGGCGCCGGCCAGCACGGCGTCGCGTCGGCCACCGTCTCGGCTCGCTTCGGCTATCCCTGCATCGTCTACATGGGCGCCACCGATGTCGAGCGGCAAAAGCCCAACGTCTTCCGCATGAAGCTGCTCGGCGCCGAAGTGCGCCCGGTCAGCGCCGGCCACGGCACGCTGAAGGACGCCATGAACGAGGCCCTTCGCGACTGGGTCACCAATGTCGAGGACACCTACTACCTGATCGGCACCGCCGCCGGCCCGCATCCCTATCCGGAGCTGGTGCGCGACTTCCAGTCGGTGATCGGCACGGAGGCACGCGCGCAGATCCTCGAACAGGAAGGCCGGCTGCCCGACGTTGTCATCGCCGCCGTCGGCGGTGGCTCCAACGCCATCGGCATGTTCCACCCCTTCCTCGACGACCGCTCGGTCAGGATCATCGGCATCGAGGCCGGCGGCCGCGGGCTGCAGGGCGTGGAACACTGCGCCTCGATGAACGCCGGCAAGCCCGGCGTCCTGCACGGCAACCGCACCTATCTCCTGCAGAACGAGGACGGCCAGATACTCGACGGCCATTCCATCTCGGCCGGCCTCGACTATCCGGGCGTCGGCCCGGAGCACAGCTGGCTGAAGGATTCAGGCCGCGTCGAATATGTTCCCATCCTCGATGACGAGGCGCTGGAAGCCTTCCAGCTCACGACCAGGGTCGAGGGCATCATCCCGGCGCTGGAATCGGCCCACGCCATCGCCCATGCCGTCAAGCTCGCGCCGACGCTCGGCAAGGACCAGATCGTCATCGTCAACCTCTCCGGCCGCGGCGACAAGGACGTGCATACGGTGGCCAAGATGCTCGGCATGGAGATTTAACATGACCACCCGCATCGACCGCCGGATGGCGACGCTGAAATCCGAAGGCCGCCCGGCGCTGGTCACCTATTTCATGGGCGGCGATCCGGACTACGAGACCTCGCTTCGCATTATGCAGGCGCTGCCTGGGGCCGGCTCGGACATTATCGAGCTCGGCATGCCCTTCTCCGATCCGATGGCCGACGGCCCGGCGATCCAGGCGGCGGGTCTGCGGTCGCTGAAGGCGGGCCAAACCTTGATGAAGACGCTGAAGATGGCGCAGGATTTCCGCGCCGGCGACGACGAGACGCCGATCGTGCTGATGGGCTACTACAACCCGATCTATATCTACGGCGTCGAACGCTTCCTTGCCGACGCGAAAGCCGCCGGCATAGACGGGCTGATCGTGGTCGACCTGCCGCCGGAGATGGACGAGGAACTGTGCGTTCCGGCGCTGAAGGCGGGCGTGAACTTCATCCGCCTCGCCACGCCCACCACCGACGACAGGCGTCTGCCCAAGGTGCTCGAGAACACGTCGGGCTTCGTCTACTACGTCTCGATGACCGGCATCACAGGCTCCGCGCTTGCCGACACGGCCAAGGTCGCTGCCGCGGTGAAGCGTATAAAGAGCCACACCGACCTGCCCGTCTGCGTCGGCTTCGGCGTCAAGACTGCCGAGCAGGCGCGCGCCATCGGCGCCTCGGCCGATGGCGTCGTCGTCGGCACGGCGATCGTCAGCGCGGTGGCCAATGTCATCGACCCGAAGGGCGGGCTGACCGCCGATCCGGCCGAGGCGGTCGCGACGCTTGTCAGCGGGCTGGCGCAGGGCGTGCGCTCCGCCCGCCTTGCTCCCGCCGAATAGTTTCCCCACCTTCCCCCGAAAAGGGACCATTTGCCATGAACTGGATCACCAATTTCGTCCGACCGAAGATCAATTCGATGCTCGGGCGCCGCGACATGCCGGAAAATCTCTGGATCAAGGACCCGGAGAGCGGCGAGATGGTCTTCCACAAGGACCTGGAGGGCAACCAGTACGTCATCCCCTCGTCGGGCCACCACATGAAGATATCGGCCAGGGAGCGGCTGAAATTCTTCTTCGACAACGGCGAATACGAGACGCTGGAAAACCCGAAGGTCTTTATTGATCCGCTGAAATTCCGCGACGAGAAGCGCTACATCGACCGCCTCAAGGACGCCAGGAACAAGACCGGCATGGAGGACGCCGTCCTCAACGCCGCCGGCACGATCGAAGGCCTGCCCATCGTCGCCACCGTGCAGGACTTCGCCTTCATGGGCGGTTCGCTCGGCATGGCAGCCGGCGAGGCGATCGTGAATGCATTCGAGACGGCCCTGGTCATGAAGCGTCCGCTGGTGCTCTTTGCCGCCTCGGGCGGCGCACGCATGCAGGAAGGCATCCTTTCCCTGATGCAGCTGCCGCGCACCACGGTTGGCGTCGACCGGCTGAAGGAAGCCGGCCTGCCCTATATCGTCGTGCTCACCAATCCGACCACCGGCGGCGTCACCGCCTCCTACGCCATGCTGGGCGACGTCCACATCGCTGAACCCGGCGCGCTGATCGGCTTCGCCGGCCCGCGCGTCATCGAGCAGACCATCCGCGAGAAGCTGCCGGACGGCTTCCAGCGCGCCGAATATCTTATGGAGCACGGCATGGTCGACATGGTCGTCTCCCGCCTGGAGATGAAATCGACCGTCGCGCGGCTCCTGAAAATATTGCTGAAGACGCCGATGCCGCAGGAAGCGGACGAGCCGGAAATCCTGCCGCCGCCCACGCCGGCGGCGCCCGAAACGCGCCCGGGCACCTGATGCTGGCATGATGAGGCCACGCTATGGCTGGCGCGACATTGAACGCCGCACCGCTTCATTGTGCGCACCGGCCCGTGGGGACTATCCTTGAGGCGGCATGACCGGGCCGTTTCCCGGCCCTGGAACCTTTGATGACAACTCTCCTCGCCGACCGCGAAATCGACCGCCTCATGGCGCTCCACCCGAAAGGCTACGACCTTTCGCTCGACCGCGTCGTTCGGTTGCTCGATCGTCTCGGCAACCCGCAGTTCGCTCTGCCGCCGGTCATCCACATCGCCGGCACCAACGGCAAGGGCTCGGCCGCGGCCTTCGCACGCGCGCTGCTGGAGGCCGCCGGCTACCGCGTTCACGTCCACACCTCCCCGCATCTGGTCAACTGGCACGAACGCTACCGGCTCGCGGCGGAAGGCGGCGGCAAGTTCGTCGATGATGCGCTTCTGGCGAGAACCATCGCACGCGTCGCCGAGGCGAATCACGGCGAGACGATCACCGTCTTCGAGATTCTGACCGCCGTCACCTTCCTCCTGTTTTCCGAACAGCCGGCGGATGTCGCCATCATCGAGGTGGGTCTCGGCGGCCGTTTCGACGCGACCAACGTCATCGCCGAACCGGCGGTCTCGCTGATCATGCCGGTGTCGCTCGACCACGAGGCCTATCTCGGCGACCGCGTCGAACTCATCGCTGCCGAGAAGGCCGGCATCATCAAGCCCGGCTGCCCGGTCGTCATCGGGTCGCAAGAGGCGGAAGCCGCGCAGGCGGTGCTGTTGGAGACGGCGGAGCGCCTCGGCTGCCCGGTCACCGTCTACGGCCAGGACTTCCTCGCCTATGAGGAGAACGGCCGCATGGTCTATCAGGACGAGCACGGCCTGATGGACCTGCCGTCGCCGATCCTGCCCGGCCGCCATCAATACGCCAACGCCGCCGC
>JALYWP010000090.1 GCA_030852655.1 Pseudomonadota bacterium
AGCAGCTTGCTTGTGGGAACGGGTGGCCACAACCTCCATTCAGGCAAGTGTGGCGCTGGAGTAACGCCCGCTGGGTTGCGCGGGACATCTCCGGTCGACTGCCGCGCCGTGCGCTCGTGCTCTCCAACATATCGAGAGCAATGGGCCGGTAGCCGGCAGCGAGAAAACGCCGGCGGCGCATGGGAGCGCGTCAAATAATTTACTTAGAAGACGTCGCCCCATGCGCCGCCTTCCCACATTTCCAAAGGCCAGTCTGCAAAAGCAGGGCGTGGCAATGATGACCCACGCCGCAAGCTCCCCTATTCCCCCACATCCAGCACGATCTTGCCGATATGATCGCCTTCCTCCATGCGCTCATGCGCGCGCCACGCTTCCGTCAGCGGGAAGATCATGTCCATCACCGGTGCAATCTTGCGGGTTGCGAGCATCGGCCAGACCTGGGCCTCCAGCGCCGCCGCGATTTCGCCCTTGAACTCCACGCTGCGCGGCCTGAGCGTCGAACCCGTATGCGTCAGGCGCTTGACCATCAGCCGGGCGAAGTCCGCGCTCGCCACCGCACCCATCTGCGTCGCGATCTGCACGATGCGGCCCTCGACCGCCGCCGCATGATAGTTTCGCGCTACATAGTCGCCCCCTACCATGTCGAGGATCACGTCGGCGCCCTTGCCGTTGGTCGCCTCCTTCACCGCCTTGACGAAATCTTCTTCCTTGTAGTTCACCGCCCGGTCGGCGCCGAGCTTCAGGCAGGCCTCGCATTTCTCGGCCGAGCCCGCCGTGGTGACGACGCGCGCGCCGAAGGCCGACGCCAGCTGGATCGCGGTGGTGCCGATGCCGGACGAGCCGCCATGCACCAGCAGCGTCTCGCCGGCCTTCAGCCCGCCGCGCTGGAAAACATTGTGCCAGACGGTGAAATAATTCTCCGGCAGCGCCGCCGCCTGGGTGAAGGTCAGGCCGGCCGGCACCGGCAGCGCGTTGCTTTCATGCACAGTGACGTATTCCGCATAACCGCCGCCCGGCGTCAGCGCGCAGACCTGGTCGCCGCCGTTCCAGCGTTTCACGCCGGCGCCGACTGCCGCCACCTCGCCGGCAACCTCGAGGCCCGGCAGGTCGGAAGCATCGGGTGGCGCCGGATACAGGCCCTTGCGCTGCTGCACGTCCGGCCGGTTGACGCCGGCCGCCCGCACCCGGATCAGGATCTCGCCGTCGCCGGGTCGCGGAACCTCACGCTCTTCGGGCTTCAGCACGCGCGGCCCGCCAGGCTCGGAGATCGCGACGACCCTCATCTTGGCGGGAATGCTCGAAGCCTTGGCCATGCTGTCGTCCTTCTGGTTGGTGATCCAATGGTCGCCGCCCCACCGGTTGGAGCCTGCGCCCCGACTATGTATGCTTTGCAGCCGGCCATGCAAAGCGGAGGAGACGATGGCGCTTTTCGACGACGAGCCCAGGCAGAAACCGAAGCCGCACGAGATAGGCCAGGATCTGTCGCTGCTTTCGGCCGGCGATCTGACCGAGCGCATCGCGCTTCTTCGTTCCGAGATCGACCGGCTGGAGGAAGAGCTTCAGGCCCGGGGCGAAACCAAGGACGCAGCCGAAGCGTTGTTCCGCCGGACCTGACCGGCATGGCGGTCGCAACGGTTGGCCGCATGCCGCAAAACCGCCCGAAAATTCCTGTCCTCGCGACGGTTCGCCCCTCCCGATTCGAAGAGCTGGCCCAGGCATGCTGAACTTCGCCACCTACAAGCCGATCTTCTCGCTGCTGCGCGGCACCGCCTTCCTGCTCGCCGCGTCGGGCCTGCATGGGCTGCTGCTGCCGCTGCGCGGCCAGCTCGAAGGCTTCTCCACCGCCTCGCTCGGTCTGTTGGGGACGGCATGGGCGGGGGGCTTCGTCGCCGGCTGCTATTTCGCGCCGCGGATCGTGCGCCGCGCCGGCCATGTGCGCGCCTTCGGCGCGTTTGCCGCATCGGCCGCCATCATCGCGCTGCTCACCGGCCTGATGATCGATCCGCTCATCTGGATCCTGCTGCGCGCCTGCACCGGCTTCGTCATGGCCGGCGCCTTCATGATCATCGAGAGCTGGCTCAACGAGCGGGCCACCAACGAGAACCGCGGCGCGGTTTTCGGCATCTACATGGTAATCACCTATGCCTCGATCATGGCAGGGCAGATGATCGTCGCGGGAGGCGACGTCGGTTCGGCTTCGCTGTTCATGGTCACCGGCATTTTTTTCTGCCTGGCCCTGCTGCCGACTGCCGTCTCGACGGCCGCTCACCCAACACCCCTTCAGGACGTGTCGCTCGACATCAGGGGCCTCTACGCCACTTCGCCCGTATCGGCCGGCGGCTGCCTGCTCATCGGGGTCGCCAACGGCGCATGGGGTACGCTCGGCGCGGTCTATGGTGCCCGGATCGGCATCTCGACCGCCGAGATCGCATTGATGATGAGCCTCGTCGTGGTGGCGGGCGCGGCATTGCAGTTGCCGATCGGCCGGCTTTCCGACAAGACGGACCGCCGCTACGTGCTGGTCGGCGCCTCGTTCGGCAGCGCGCTCGTGGGCGTGCTGATCTTCATCGCCACTCCGCGCTCCGCGGCCTTCGTCCTTGCCATGACCGCAGCCTATGGCGCCTTCGCCTACACGCTCTATTCGCTTGCCGTCGCGCATGCCAACGACCACGCCAACGCGGAGGATTTCGCGAAAGTGTCGGGCGGGCTCCTCCTGCTCTATGGCTTCGGCACCATGATCGGCCCGGTCATCGGAGCCGCCCTCATGGGCTCGATGCGGCCTGAAAGCGTGTTCCTGGCGACCGCCCTCGCGCATTTCGCGATTGTCGGTTTCAGTATCCTTCGCATCCGCCGTCGCGCGCCGGTCCCGCTCGGCGAGCGCGAAGCCTTCAAGACCATGCCCTCCGAGCGCGGCGCGACACCCGAAGCCGCCCGCCTCGACCCGCGCACGCCGCCGGAACCATCGGATTGAACGGGATTGCAAAGATGTTCCGCCTTGCCTCGAAGCCCGTCTGGCCCCCGTCGCACGTCGCCATCGCGCCCGCGATATGTGAGATGACGGGAACCTGGCGGCTTGCTAGGCTGCCGCTGGGGGAGAACATTCACGGAGCGGTAACCGGTATGCGCGACATGGTAGCTGGAAGTCCGATGTTTCCGCCGCTCAAGGCGCGCCTCGCGGCCTTCGCCGCCATTGTCGCATTCGTCCTCGTCCTGCCCGTTACGCCTTCGGCCGCCGCCGATTGCTCCGCCGGTGCCGCGCCGGGCGTCGACTGGACCGACTGCGACAAGAGGATCATCGTCCTTTCGGGCAGCGACTTCAGCGGCGCCACGCTCGCCGGCGCCGACTTCACCTCGACCGACCTGCGCGAAACCAATCTGATGATGGCCGATTTCAAGAAGGCGGCGCTGGTGCGCGCCTCGCTCGCCGGCTCGCATGCCGAAGGCGCGAAGTTCGACCGCGTCGAAGCCTATCGCACCAATTTCAGCGGCATCAACGCGAAAGGGGCGACCTTCGCCAGCGCCGAGATGCAACGCTCGAACTTTACAAATGCCGTGCTGGTCGATGCCGATTTCACAAAGGCGGATCTCGCGCGGGCCGACTTTACCGGCGCAGACATTACCGGCGCAAGATTCGCGTTTGCCAATCTGGCGCGTGCGGACCTCAGCAAGGCGAAGTTCAGCGGGCCGCTCGACTTTGCCAACGCCTTCCTCTTCCTGACCAGGCTGGAAGGCGTCGACCTCTCCGCCGCCACCAGCCTCGTGCAATGGCAGGTCGACATGTCCTGCGGCGACGGCGACACCAGATTGCCTGAAGGGCTCAAGCCTTCATCGAACTGGCCATGCCAGTTCGACTGACAGGGCGCCTCTCAATTTCAGGATCAATTTGTCCGCCGGCGGCGAGAAGGCAGCGGCCAGAAGGAGCAGACGGGAAAATGATTATCCACCGCGGCCGCTTCGGGTTCAATCATCCTCTGACCGGCGACAGATCATGCCGCCGGCAGGCAGAATTCAATCGCAGCTTGGTGCGATTCGGGATGTGTCAGTGTTGCGTCGGTTGAGCCCTCAGCTTTTCAATCTCGTCCTTGAGCGCCAACTTGCGCCGCTTCAGGTTCACGATTTCGAGATCGTCCACGGACGGATGAAGCATCGCTTCGCCCAGTTCGCGTTCGATATCGCCGTGCTTCCGCTGCAGCTCTTCAAGATGGTTGGCAAGAGACATGATTGGTTCTCCCTTTCATGGTTTCCTCGATTGCAAACCGTAACAGACGGCGTCCACCGCAGGTTCCGTCTATGACGGTACGAAGACATTTTGCCACCTTATGGCTTCCATGTCGAACGCGGCATGGTAGCATTCCCGTGAGCGCCGAGATGTGCTATGGCCTTCGCGCCGGTGGCCTTCGCTTCCGGACCCTTCCGGATTGCGCCTTTCGCGCCAGAAACCCTGCAGACGGTGGCCATGTCGGACCAGGAACAGACCGAAATTCGCCTGGAATACGCCAAGCTCAAGCAGGAACACACCGACTTCGACGTAGCAATCAACGCCATGATCGCCACCGGCTGTGATCCCCTGCAGATCCAGCGCATGAAGAAGAAGAAGCTCGCCATCAAGGACCGGATGAAGAACCTGGAAGACAGGATCATCCCCGACATCATCGCCTGATTCGCGTCAGCCCGACCCGAAGCAGCCGCGATCCTTGCAGCGCAGCATGAATTCCATTAATCCGCGACCTTGCCGCCAGGGGACCACGCATTGAACAGCAAGCGCGCGAACGTCGCCATCATCATGGGCAGCCAGTCCGACTGGGCAACCATGCGCCATGCCGCCGAGACGCTGGCAGCGCTCGGCATCAGCCATGACAGAAGGATCGTGTCGGCGCACCGCACGCCGGACAGGCTCTACGAATTCGCCAGGGGGGCAAAGGCGGCCGGCTACCAGGTCATCATCGCAGGCGCCGGCGGAGCCGCGCACCTGCCCGGGATGACGGCTGCGCTGACGCCGCTTCCGGTTTTCGGCGTGCCGGTCGAATCGAAGGCCCTTTCGGGCCAGGATTCGCTGCTTTCCATCGTCCAGATGCCGGCCGGCATTCCTGTCGGCACGCTCGCCATCGGCCGTGCCGGCGCGGTCAACGCGGCGCTGCTTGCCGCGGCGGTGCTGGCGCTATCCGACCCGGCGCTCGCCAAGCGGCTTGACGCCTTTCGTGCGGCGCAGACGTCGAAGGTCGCCGACGAACCCTCCGACGCGCAATGACCGGCGCCCCCGGCCCGCTGCCCCCAGGCTCGACGATCGGCATTATCGGCGGCGGCCAACTCGGACGCATGCTGGCGATGGCTGCCGCGCGTCTCGGCTACCGCACCGCCATCCTCGAGCCGCAGGCCGATTGCCCCGCCGCGCAGCTCGCCAACCGGCAGATCGCCGCCGCCTATGACGATCCGGCGGCACTTGC
>JALYWP010000092.1 GCA_030852655.1 Pseudomonadota bacterium
GCGTTCCGGCAAGCGGCATCGGTCCGATACAGCCAGACGTTACAAAGCGCCAATCGAAGAGCGCAGCCGCGGTGCGGCGCCCTCACCCCGAACAACCGTTCCAGGATCACGGCAATGCACGGCAAGAGTTCGAAATTCGCATCCGCCATTCTATCGGCCCTGCTTTACACGCAAGGTCTTTTCGGCGTCGCCGGCGTCACGCTGGTCATGGTAAAGGAACACGTCCAGGTGGATGCGGTTCTCGCAATGGACGCCGCGTCGCCGGACGCGCACCTGCGTTAACCGGCGTGGACGCCCGCCAGGCTTCAGCTCTGCCCCGGGTTCCAGCCCGACCGGGGCGGATCGAAGCGGTAGCCGGAGCCGCGTATGGTCGCGATGCTTTCCGTGTCGAGCTTGCGCCTGAGGCGCACGATGCGCGAATCGATCGACCGGTCGAAGGCTTCCGTGCTTTCGGCCGGCGCCGCCGCCATGATGTCGTCGCGCGTCAGCACCTTGCGCGGGTTGGCCAGAAACAGCCGAAGCAGGGCTACCTGCCCCGGCGACAACTGCTCCTCGCTGCCGGAGCGGTGCATCACCAGCGCCGCCTTGAGGTCGACGGTGGCGTTTTCCAGCACGACGAGTTCGCGCTGACCCTTGCCCCGGCGGCCGACGATGCCGCCGATGCGCGCGGCGAGTTCGCGCCAGTTGACCGGGCTCGCCACGATGTCGGCGGCGCCGAGCTCGAGCGCCAGTACCTTCTCGATCAGGTCGGCGCGGCCGGCGATCATGACGAAGCCCGGACCCGTCTCGCCGGCGTAGCGGCGCAGCAGATCGAGACCAAGGCTGGCGGGACAGTTTTCGCCGATGACGGCGACGTCGATGCCGCCGCCCGAAAGCAGCGACTCGGCCATCCACTGCTCTTCAGCCTCGCGCACCTCGTAGCCGCGGCGTTCGAGATAGTCGGCAAGGCTGTCGTCCGGATCCTGCGACAGGCAGACGAGCGCGATAACCGGCCTTGCACCCATGCTTCGAACCACTGCCTCCCGAAATCGCGCCTGAAATTGCGAATGAACGCTCAAATCAACGCCCAAATCAACGCTGGACATCATGTTTATACCCAATCTACTTTCCGCCGATAGCGGAGGCGCGATTTCCCTGCCGACACGGATCGCCATAGTCGAGGATGAGCCCGATTTGCGGGAAGCGGTCGCCGAGTATCTCGGCGCCAACGGCTACGAGGTGGTCACCGCCGAGCACGCCGACGCCATGCGCGAGCTGGTCAAGACGGAAATCTTCCATCTCGCCATCCTCGACATCGCAATGCCTGGCGAGGACGGCCTGTCGCTCGGCCGCTGGCTGCGCCAGCAGGCGCCGATGGGCATCATCTACGCGACCGCCGCCGGTTCGGCGATCGACCGCATCGTCGGGCTGGAGCTCGGCGCCGACGACTATATCGTCAAGCCCTACGAACTGCGCGAACTGCTGGCCCGCGTGCGCAGCGTGCTGCGCCGCGTGCCGAAGCCGTCAGACACGCCGGCTGCCGCTGCGGGCGGACCGGGCGAAAGCGAGCGGCGCATCGTGACCTTCGGTGATTTCCGCGCCGATCTCGACGGCCGCATGGTCACTGGCCGCGGCGGCTCGATCCTCGACCTCGCCAAGAGCGAGTTCGACGTGCTGGAGGTGTTCCTCACCCGCTCGAACCGGCTGCTCAGCCGCGCAACGATTTCCGATGCGATCGGCTTCAACGAGGACCCCGAATCCTCGCGCGCCGTCGACATCCGTATCATGCGGCTCAGGAAAAAGATCGAGGACGATCCCGCCAACCCGAAATTCCTGCGTACCGTGCGTGGCGAGGGCTACATCTTCTCGCTGCCCGAAGAGCGAAGCTGAGGCTTGCTGCGCCGAGAACCCCCCGCATGGTCGACACCCAGCCTCCGAGCACCAACACGGCGATAACCGAGCCGGGCTGCACGGTGGCGGCCGCACGCATCGTGCGCAGGCTGCACGAGTCGGCAGAATGGCAGCCCCTCATCGACGACATACTGGGCTTGCTGGCGCGCTCGCTGGGCGGCCACCGGGCGATTCTTTTCCGACTGCGCGAACTGCCCGGCGAGGGATTTGCCCAGTCGATCGCGGCCTACTGGCAGGACGAGGAGACGGTCGGAAACGCCGGCCGGCCGGGCGTCATCCTGCAGTCGGTCGTGAATTCCGATCCGCTGCTCGAGAGGCTCGCCGAGGAGGTCCGCCAGGGCAAGATGTTCGCCGGACGCACCCGCGAGATCGACGGCTATCTGCGCAGGGACTTCGAGCACCAGAAGATCAAGTCCTTCCTGTCGGTCACCGTCTTCGCCAACGGCCATCTGTGGGGGACCCTGGCCATCAACGACTGCGCGGTGGAGCGGCGCTGGACGGACGAGGAAAAGGCCGCCGTCGAGATCGTCGCCATGGCGGTCGGCGCGGCCATCGAGCGGTCGCTGTCGGACGCGCATGTCAGCGAGATCATCCGCCAGACGATGCTGCAGGCCTCGCTCGACGCCATCATCGTCATCGACGAGACCGGCTCGATCATCGAGTTCAACCCGGCCGCCGAGCGCATCTACGGCTACAAGCGCGCCGAGGTCCTCGGCAAGGACATGCTCGACACGATCGTTCCGCATTTCTACCGCAAGGGCTACGAAACCGGCGCCGACTACATGGCCGGCCGCGGCGCGCCGATGATCGGCCAGCGCATGGAGACGATCACCCAGAACGCCGACGGCGAGATCTTCCCGATCGAGCTGACCGCGACCGAGATGAAGGTCGCCGACCGCAGGCTGTTCTTCGGCTCGATCCGCGACCTGAGGGA
The DNA here is from genome assembly GCA_030852655.1 of Pseudomonadota bacterium. Lineage (GTDB taxonomy): Bacteria > Pseudomonadota > Alphaproteobacteria > Rhizobiales > Rhizobiaceae > Mesorhizobium_K. Next base: position 2,825 of record JALYWP010000092.1, read on the forward strand.
GAAGCGGCGCGCCGAGGAGGAAATCAACCGGCAGCGCGAGAAGCTGCACCAGAACGAGAAGATGGCGGCGATGGGCTCGCTCCTCGCCGGCGTCTCGCACGAGTTGAACAATCCGCTGGCGGTGGTGGTGGCGCAATCGACGCTGCTGCATGAATTCGCGCCCGACCAGCAGACCAAACTGCGCGCCGAGAAGGTGCGTGCCGCAGCCGAGCGCTGCGGCCGCATCGTCAAGAGCTTCCTCGGCATGGTACGCCTGCATCCGACGGTGCCGGCCGAGACCGACCTGAACGGCGCGGTGCGCGCCGCGCTCGAAGTCACCGCCTACGGCGCGCGCTCGACCGGCATCACCATCGACGCGGATTTCGCACCGGGGCCGATGCCGGTGCTCGCCGATGCCGACCACATCACCCAGGTCGCGGCCAATTTCCTGATCAACAGCCAGCACGCGCTCGCCCCCCACAATGGCGAGCGGCGCATCACGGTGAGAACGTTCCGGCTCGGCGACCGCCGCGTCGGGTTCTCGGTCGAAGACACCGGTCCGGGAATTCCGCCGGCGATCAGGGATCGCATCTTCGATTCCTACTTCACCACCAAGCCCGTCGGGGTCGGCACCGGCATCGGCCTGTCGATCTCCAAGGCGATCGTCGAGCGTCACAAGGGATCGATCCGCTTCGAGGAGGTGGTCCCCAACGGCGCACGCTTCATCGTCGAACTGTCCGCCTTCGCCGGCGCGCGCGCCGGCGCCGTGGCCCAGGAGGCCCGCTCGACCGAGATGCGCCATGCGCTGATCATCGACGACGAGCCCGATGTCGCGGCGTCGCTGTCCGACATTCTCGAACTGATGGGCATCAAGTCGCGCGTGGTGACTGCCTGGGGTTCGCCGGCGGCGGCGCTCGCCGACTACTCGCCAGACATCATCTTCAGCGATCTGCGCATGCCCGAGGCGAGCGGCATCACCATTTACCGCCAGTTGATCGCCTACAGCCCCGAGCTTGCACGCCGCTTCGTGCTGGTGACCGGCGACATGGTCGGCGCCCGCGCCCAAATCGGCGAACTGTCTGCCCATGAGCGGCCGCTGGTACTCGAAAAGCCGTTCAGCACGCTCGACGTGCGCAGCGCGCTCGCGGCCGTCAACGACCAGACGACGCTGGCCCATTGAACAGATCGCATAGAAAAAACCCCGCCGGCAGGGTCGGCGGGGCTGGAGTTTCGCGCGTGGGCGCGCGGGGAGGAATTACTGGACGCGAGGTCTATCACTCTTCGAGCATGATCTTTTCGGGATCACGCTCAGGCGCCGGCGATGACACGGACCGCGCGGCCCTCGGTACGTCCGGATTGCCTGGCGATCATGGCAAGGCATTCGGCGCTCTGGGAGCCCCAGGCCTGGCCCTGGCAGGCAATCTCGGTATCGGACAGGCCGACATTCCCGGCGCCGGCATCGGCCGCGGCGGTCGAGCGTATCGCCGGCGCCGAGGAAGCCGCCGTCACGCCGAACGAAGTGAAGGCCGCACCCGAAGGCGGAGCCACGGCCATCGCCGTGAAGGCCGTCGCCGCCACCAGGAAGAACAGGATCATCGGATGATCGGCACTGCGCTGGCGCAGCGCAAAGCGGGGAATGCCCGAATGACGCTCGCGCGGGCGAAGATTGCGATCGAATTCTCTTTCAACGATGGTGGACATGGAAGGTGGCTCTGGTCTCGAACTTACTGGATGAGACCTCAGGAATAGCCGCCCCCTGTTTCCGACCGATGCTGCCCTCTGATGACCGTGTATCGCGTTTGTTTCGCCGATTTCAGGCATTTTCGGGCACGAGCTTGCGCCGGCGCGGCCCTGCCTCACCGTTCCAGCACGTCAGCCCATTGGGGATGATGGCGGAACTCGGCTGCGACATAGCCGCAGATCGGCGTGATCTTGTAGCCGCCGGCACGGGCGTCCTCGACTGCCCTGACGATGAGCTTCAGCGCGACGCCGCGCCCGCGGAAGGCCGGCGGCACGAAGCTGTAGTCGATTGCGATGTGGCCGGGCCCGGTCTCGACGAAGGTGAGCCGCGCCGGCTGGCTGCCGGGCAGCGGCAGCAGATAGCAGCCCTGGCGTCCGTTCCGCTCCAGCGTGATCTTGGCGTCCGTGATCTTGGCGTCGTCCATACGGTCAGGTCTTCAGCACATCCGCCCACTCGGGATGACGGCGGAACTGCGCCGCCGCGAAGGGGCAGAGCGGGATGATCTTCCTGCCCGCGGCGCGGGCGTCCTCGACCGCGTGCGCCACCAGACGCAGGCCCGTGCCCTGACCACGGAACGCATCGGGCACCTCGGTATGATCGATGATGATCTGGTGCTCGCCGACCCTGGTGAAGGTCATCTCGGCTTCGTCGCCGGCAGGCGAGCGCAGGAAATAGCGGCCTTTCGAGCCCCTGTCCTCGAGTTCGATCGCGAGGCCTTCGGTCTGGTCGGTCATCATGTCGCTCCGGTTTTGGGGACGGCTTCGAAAAACAACCGCGCGGCGTCGATCTCGTTCCGTCTTATCTCGTGGCCGCCCTCGTGCCATTCAACTGTGACATCGGCGCAGAGCGCACGCAAATGCGATTCGAGCCGCGCCGTGAGGTCCGGCGGACAGATCGGGTCGCGCTGCCCGGCCGTCACCAGAACGCGCCGGCCGGCGAGACTGCCCTTCACGTCAGGCTCGAACGGGATCAGCGGATGCATGAGCACGGCGGCATCGAACAGCGCCGGATCGGCAAACATCACCGAGGCGAGGATGTTGGCGCCGTTCGAATAGCCGAGCCCGAGCACCGCCGACGGCTTCGCCGCCTCGACATGCGCGCGGACGAAATCCGTCATCTTCCTAGTGGCTCGGGAAAGGTCGTCCATGTCGTAGACGCCCTCGCCAGTGCGGCGAAAGAAACGCGCTGCGCCATGTTCCGATACGTCGCCGCGGGGCGAAACGATGGTTGCCGAGGGCAACATTCCGCGGGCCAGCCCGATAAACTGGCTCTCGTCGCCGCCGGTACCGTGAAAGGTGAGGAGAAGCGGTCCGCCCGGCGCGCCGGGCAGGATCTTGTGGATGTAGGAGTCCTTCGACATGGCGGCTTCCCTCAGTTGCCGAGCGGCTGCAGGTGCTTCTCCAGATAGTCGCGCAGATGCGCGTGCTGGGTCGGCAGCTTCAGCGCCTCGCCGAGATGGGCGGTGTCCTCGTCGCGGTCGAAGCCGGGCTCGTTGGTCGCGACTTCGAACAGCACGCCGCCCGGCGTGCGGAAATAGATCGCCCAGAAATAGTCGCGGTCGATGACCGGCGTCACCTGATAGCCGGTATCGATGAGCGCCTTGCGGACTTCCAGTTGCCTGGCGCGATCCTCCACCGCAAACGCGATATGGTGCACCGACCCTGCGCCGAGGTCGGCCGGGGCGGCTCCGGGCAGCGTCTCGATGTCGATGACATCGGCGCCGTTGCCGCCCTTGATGGCAAGCCGCTTCACATTGCCGGAGCGGTCGACATCCTCATAGCCCATGAATTTCAGCAGTTCTTCCGTGGCGCCGCCGTCGCGAAGCCTGAGCGACGCGGAATGAAAGCCGCGGATGGCCTCGTCTTCCGGCACGCCGCCCTTGCCCCAGGGGGCGCGCATGTCGCCCTTCGCCTCGACGAGGGCAAAGCCGTCGCCATCGGGGCCGTCGAAATGCAGGCGGTTCTCGCCGAAGCGGGTTTCCTCCTCCAGACCCCCCACACCCTCCTTCTCGAAACGCTCCTTCCAGTAGGAGAGCGTTCCTTCCGGAACCGAGAAGACGGTGGTGCCGACCTCGCCGACGCCCGGCCGGCCCTTCACGATGCGCGGGAAGGGAAAGTAGGTCATCACCGAGCCGGGCGTGCCGAACTCGTCGGCGTAGTAGAGATGGTAGACGTCCGGCGCGTCGAAGTTGACGGTCTGCTTGACCCGGCGCAGGCCGAGCTTGCGGGTGAAGAAATCATTGTTCTCGCGCGCATCCTTCGCCATCGAGGTGACGTGGTGCAGGCCCTTGATCTGCTTGAGCATTTTTAGCTCCTCTTCTTCGCGGCGCTCGCCGCTGGCATGGCCCCAATCTGGCGTGTGGACGCGTCCACCGGTAGTAGCCCAATGCAGCAAGGATTGTTCTCTATAGGTGAACGATCCTACATCGACCTATTCTTTCACCCGGTGCAGGCCAGCTTGCAAGCCGCGGGATTTTCGGCTCCATGTCGCTGTCCGGAGGGATCGACATGGCGCGCAGGAAACCGAATATCCTTTTCATCACTTGCGACCAGTGGCGCGGAGACAGCCTGTCGGCGGCGGGGCATCCGGTGGTGCGGACGCCGAATGCTGATGCACTTGCCGCCGAAGGCGTGCTGTTTCGCCGCCATTTTGCAGGCGCTGCGCCCTGCTCGCCGGCGCGGGCCTGCCTCTACACCGGCCTCTACCAGATGAACAATCGGGTCTGCCGCAACGGCACGCCGCTCGATGCCCGCCACGGCAACATCGCGCTGGCGGCACGCAGCCTCGGCTATGACCCGACGCTGTTCGGCTATACCGACGTCTCGCCGGACCCCCGCTGCTTCGCGCCCGACGATCCGCTGCTGAAGACTTATGAGGGGGTGCTGCCGGGCTTCACGGTCCGCCGGCTCCTGTCCGAGCATCAGAAGCCCTGGCTCTCATGGCTGGCGGCAAGAGGCGTCGATTCTTCCGCCGGCTTTCCCGATATCCATCGGCCAGCCAAGGAAGACGGCCGCACCGTCACCAATGCCCCGCCGGTCTATTCGGCGGAGGAAACGCCGGGGGCGTTCCTGGCCGACGAATTCATTCGCTGGCTCGGCGAACAGGATGGTGGGGCGCACTGGTTCGCGCATCTCTCCTTCCTTAGCCCGCATCCGCCCTTCGTCGTGCCGGAGCCCTACAACACGATGTACGATCCGTCTGGCGGGTCGGACTTCGCCCGGCAGGAAAGCTGGCAGAAGGAAGCGGCAGCGCATCCCTATCTCGACTACG
>JALYWP010000173.1 GCA_030852655.1 Pseudomonadota bacterium
GGCGGCAGAACTGCTCTTCGAAGGCGCCGGGCGCATGGGCGGGCTGTGGCGCAAGCTCGAAACCTCGGGCAAGCCGTGGGTTTCGGCGATCAACGGCACTTGCATGGGCGGCGCGTTCGAGCTGTCGCTGGCCTGCCACGGCCGCGTCGCCGCCGACTCCGACAAAGTCAGGATGGCGCTGCCGGAAGTCAAGATCGGCATCTTTCCCGGCGCAGGAGGAACCCAGCGCGTGCCGCGCCTGACCGACCAGCAGCAGGCCCTGCAGATGATGACCTCCGGCCAGCAGCTTTCGCCGCAGAAGGCCAAGGCGATGGGCCTGATCCACGAGATCGCCGCGCCCGAAAAGCTGATCGAGACGGCGAAGGCGATGATCAGGAACGGCCTGAAGCCGGTCCAACCCTGGGACGAGAAGGGCTTCAAGCTGCCCGGCGGACCGATCTATTCGGCGGCCGGCGCGAACCTCTGGCCGCCGGCCATCGCCATCCTGCGCCGCGAAACCTGGGGCAACTACCCCGCCGCGACCGCGATCCTGAAATGCGTCTATGAGGGGCTGCTCGTGCCTTTTGACACGGCGCTCCGGATCGAGCAGCGCTATTTCACTGAAATCCTCCAATCGAAGGAAGCGGCGGCGATGATCCGCTCGCTCTTCGTCTCGCTGCAGGAACTCAACAAGGGCGCCCGCCGTCCGGTTGGCGTGCCGGAAACGAAATTCAAGAAGATCGGCGTCATCGGTGCCGGCTTCATGGGCGCCGGCATCGCCTATGTCACAGCCAAGGCCGGTATTCCCGTGGTGCTGATCGACCGCGACATGGAAGCCGCCGAGAAGGGCAAGGCCCATTCCGATGGCCTGATCTCCGATGCGGTGAAGAAGGGCCGTGCCAGGCCCGAGGAGAAAGAGAAGCTTCTCTCGTTGATCACGCCGTCGGCCGACTATGCCGACCTTGCCGGTGCGGATCTCGTCATCGAGGCGGTGTTCGAGGACTCCGAGGTCAAGAAGGCGACGACGCAGAAGGCCGAGGTCGTGCTGAAGTCGGGCGCGATCTTCGCCTCCAACACTTCGACCATTCCCATCACTTCGCTGGCCAGGAACGCGGCGCGACCGAAGGATTTCGTCGGCATCCATTTCTTCTCGCCCGTCGACCGCATGATGCTGGTCGAGATCATCCTGGGCAAGAAGACCGGCGACCAGGCGCTTGCCGTCGCCATCGACTATGCGCGCGCCATCAGGAAGACGCCGGTCGTCGTCAACGACACGCGCGGCTTCTACGTCAACCGCTGCGTGCTGCGCTACATGTCGCAAGCCTACAAGATGCTGATCGAGGGCGTGCCGGCGCCGATGATCGAAAACGCCGCACGTGCGGCCGGCATGCCGGTCGGCCCGCTGGCGCTGACCGACGAGACGGCAGTCGATCTCGCCCAGAAGATCATGAAGCAGACGATCCATGACCTCGGCGAAAAGGCCGTCGATCCCCAGCAGATGAAGCTCATCGACACGCTGGTCGACAGGCACGATCGGCGCGGCCGCAAGAACGGCAAGGGTTTTTACGACTATCCGGCGAAGCCCGCGAAGAAGAAGCTGTGGCCCGGGCTGAAGGACCTTTATCCGCAGAAGTTGGCCGAGGATGTCGAGTACGAGGAACTGAAGAAGCGCTTCCTGGTCGTCATCGCTCTTGAAGCGGCGCGGGTGATGGAGGAGGGCATCGTCACCGACCCGCGCGAGGCGGATGTCGGCTCGATCCTCGCCTTCGGCTTCGCACCCTTCACGGGCGGAGCGCTCTCCTACATCGACGGCATCGGCGCGAAGAATTTCGTCGCCATCGCCAAGGCATTGCAGAAGAAATACGGCGCCGAGTTCAAGCCGCCGAAGCTGCTCATCGACATGGCGACGAAGGGCGAGACCTTCTATCGGCGTTTCGACCCCCATGCGAAGGGTCCGGCAGAAGAGGCGGCGTAGCGCTCCCATAGAGGAAGCTGGAGGCCCTGCCATGTATGTCTGGCTCCGTTTCGTCCGGATGGCGGCGACGGTCAAGAGTCGTGGCCCCTATGTGCCGGGCGGCGAGAGCCGCCTTTCGTTCCGCTGCCTGCCTGCCGACATCGATTTCAACCTGCACCTCAACAATGCGCGCTATCTCATGCTGGCCGATCTCGGCCGGGTGGACATCTTCTTCCGCTCCGGCCTGTTCGCCCTGATGCGCCGCAGGAACTGGGCGCCGATGCTCGGCGGCGTGCAGACGGTGTTCGTGCGCGAGGTCAGGCTCTGGCAGCGCTTCGACGTGGTGTCGTCGATCGAGACCTGGGAGGGTAGCCAGGTCATAGGCAAGCATCGGTTCGTCCATGAGAGCGGCGAAGCCGCCGCCCTCGTTTTGACGACGGCCGGCGTATATGACCGCACCGCGCGACGCTTCGTCGACACCGGTGAGGTGATCCGCGAACTTGGCTACGAGGCGAAGCCGCGGCCGACGAGTGAGGCCGAGCGGGTTTTCATGACGTCTCACTCCGGCCTGCGCGCGCTGGCGAAGGCTGGCTAGAGATTGTTCCCGCTTCGCAGTATTGTTGTAGACAAGCGTTCAGGCCAACGCTAAACCAGAAAGGTATTTTTTCCTCTTGAAGGAGACGAGCCATGCTGTCGCATGAGCGCGTCTGGGCCGCGATCGACGCCTTGGCCGCGCGCTATTCGCTTTCGGCTTCCGGCCTTGCCAAGCGGGCGGGGCTCGATTCCACCGCCTTCAACAAGTCGAAGCGCCAGTCGGCGGATGGTCGCCCGCGCTGGCCCTCGACCGAATCGCTGGCCAAGATCATCGAGGCGACGGAATCCTCGCTCGACGAATTCTTTTCTCTTGTCGAAGGCAAGCCGGCGCGTCCCGCCGCACGGCCGCTCCCCGTCCAGGCTTCCACCGTGCCGCTGATCGGTTTCGCGCAGGCCGGTGCCGGCGGCTTCTTCGACGATGCCGGCTTCCCGGCTGGCCAGGGCTGGGATCTGATCGAACTGCCGGCGGCGGCTGGCGAGGGCTCCTATGCGCTCGAGGTGCAGGGCGATTCCATGCTGCCGCTCTACCGCCACGGCGACATGCTGGTCGTGCAGCCCAACGCGGCGGTCCGCAAGGGCGACCGAGTGGTGGTGAAGACGGTTTCGGGCGAGGTGATGGCCAAGGTGCTGGAGCGGCGCACCGCCACGGCGATCGAACTCGTCTCGCTCAATCCCGATCATCCGCTGAGAAAACTCGCCGCGGGCGAGGTCGAATGGCTGGCCCGCATCGTCTGGGCGAGCCAGTAGGCGGGCCGATGCGTGCGCTTGTTCTGCCGGCGACGGCGCTGGCGCTTGCCGGCGCCGTCGTGCTGGTCGGCGGCCGCATGGTGGAAGGGCCGACGGGCGCCGATCCTGTCACGGTGGAAGAGCCCGACGCCGCGGCGATCGCTGCCGCCGGCGGACCCATGGCCTCGACCCCGGAGAGGTCAGCACCATCCGCCGCTCCGTCCGTCGCGCCCACTGCACAAACCGAAGACGCGGCGCCTGTTGCCCGGCCGCCACCCACATCCGGCGCGCAGGCCTTGCAGGCCCCCCAAATCTCCGTGGAGCCCGCCACGCAGCCGCAACCTCCGACGACCTCGCGCCGCGTCGCGCCCACGATCATCGCGCCACCCGGCCTCGCCGCCGGGGAAGAACTGCTTCGTGCCGCGCCGCGTGAGCCGCTGAGCCAATTGAGCCTTGCCCTGCCTCCGCCGCCACCGCCGCAATTCAAGAACCCCTGGGCCGGCAAGCCGCTGTTCCGGCCGGTAGCGACAGAGTCGGCGGTGTTCGAATCCGGCGGGCACACGATCGCGATATCGGGCGTCGAAAGCATCGCCGCCGACGAAGTCTGCATGCACGAGGGCACGTCCTGGTCCTGCGGGGTCAGGGCGCGCGCCGCCTTCCGGCTATGGCTGCGCGGCCGCGCGCTGGTCTGCCAGATTCCCGAGGACGAGCAGGGCGAGGACGTGATGCGCGCCGGATGCCGCCTCGCCAAGCAGGATGTCGGCGCCTGGTTGGTGGAGAACGGCTGGGCTCGCGCTGCACCCGGCGGCCCATATGCACAGGCCGGCGAGAAGGCGCGCAACGCAGGCATGGGGATTTTCGGCCCGCCGCCCGACACGTCCGCGGTCCCGGAAGTTCCCAACGCTCCCGTCGGCACAAGGTTGGAAAGCCAGCCGATCATGACGGAAGAAGGCTCCGACCCGCAGCCGGTGCTCGGGCCGCAACTGATATTTCCGCCGGCTCCGCCACCGCCCTGACAGGGTTGTTCCGTACGTGGTCCTACCCGAAAAGTCCGCGGCTTTTCGCGAATATGTTTATGCCGCCAACTGCCCGGCCAGCGCCTTGCCGATCAAGGCGCGCGTCTCGCCGATGCCATAGAGCGCGGCGAAGGAGCCGAAGCGCGGTCCGCGCTCCTGGCCGATCAGCACCTGGTAGATCATCTGGAAGAAGGCGACCGACACGCCGGGCCCGCCTTCGGGACTCCGCTTGGAATGGTCCTGGTAGCGCTCGATCTTCCTGGCGACATTGAGTGCGGCGTTCTGGATCGCCTCGCCGTCGGCGCCCGCCGGCAGTTCGCCCAGGACCTGCTCGAGTGCGGCGAGCGCCTGCCGTTCCACGTCGTCGGGTACGCGAAATACCTTGGTCGGCTTCACGAAATCGTCGAAATAGCGGATCGCATAGGCGGTCAGCCCGTCGAGTTCCGGGTGCGTCTCGGGCGTCACGCCCGGCGCATGACGCGAGATGAAGCCCCACAGCACCGCCTTGTCATGCGCGTTGGAGGCGCTGACCAGATTGAGCAGCAGGGCGAATGTCACCGGCAGGTCGACTTGTGGCGGGTTGCCGTCATGCATGTGCCAGACCGGGTTGCCGAGCCGCTCTTTCCACTCCTGCCGCGGATAGGCCGACAGGAACGAATAATATTCGTCGACCGCCTTGGGGATGACGTCGAAATAGAGCTTCTTGGCCTGCCGGGGCCGCTGGTACATGTAGAGGCCGAGGCTTGTCGTCGGCGCATAGGTCAGCCACTCGTCGATGGTCAACCCGTTGCCCTTCGACTTCGAAATCTTCTGACCGATCTCGTCCAGGAAAAGCTCGTAGACGAAATGCTCCGGCGCCCGCCCTCCCAGGATGTTGCAGATCTTGTCGTAGATCGCCGCATTGGTCTGATGGTCCTTGCCGAACATCTCGAAGTCGACGCCGAGCGCTGCCCAGCGCATGCCGAAGTCGGGCTTCCATTGCAGCTTCACCTTGCCGCCGGTGACTGAAAGCGTGGTTTCCGTTCCATCCTCGTCGTCGAAGGTAATGGTGCCGGC
>JALYWP010000185.1 GCA_030852655.1 Pseudomonadota bacterium
GGGCTACTAGATGGGCGCGCGAATCGCTGCCTTCCTGGCTCTCGCCGAGCCGCAACTGGTGGCCACGCTGATCTTCGGCGGGCTCGGCAGCGGCATGGTCGACGGCGTCGGCGACTGGGACCCGATCGCCTCCGCGCTGCTCGCCGAGGACGCGGCCAGCGTCACCCATCCGCGCGGCAAGGCCTTCCGCGCCTTCGCCGACCAGACAAAGAGCGACCGCCGGGCGCTCGCCGCCTGCATCGCTACCTCGCGCGCCGACCTGACCGAGGCCGAGGTTGCCCGCATCACCCAGCCGACGCTGGTTGCAGTTGGCACCAAGGACGATATCGGCGGCTCGCCCGACGAACTCGCCGGGCTGATGCCCAACGCCGAAAGCTTCGCCATCGAAGGACGCGATCACATGCTGGCTGTCGGCGACAGGAGCTTCAAGCAGCGCGCTGTGGAGTTCCTAAAGGAACATCCGATAAACCATTTGTGAGGTTGCGAAAATCGCAGCCGGCTGCCGGCCGGCCAAGCCCGAGATATGGACGCAGCGGTATCTGCGGAAACGTCTCGGAACGCTGCGCAGCCGCTTGACGCCCATTGCGCTGCAACCTATTGAACCGATGCGCCGAAGCGGCGAGGCCTCGTGGCGGAGTGGTTACGCAGAGGACTGCAAATCCTTGCACCCCGGTTCGATTCCGGGCGAGGCCTCCACTTCGTGCGACGCGACCGGGCGACCGCAGAATCGCCAGGGAACGCGTAATCGAGGGGCGCGCGGTGCGCGCATAGTTCGGGCCTGACGAAGATGACTGCAGATTTCTCCGAACTCCGCGTCAAGATGGTCGACGGCCAGATCCGCACCACCGACGTGACCAGCCTGCCGCTGCTGTCGGCCATGCTCACCGTGCCGCGCGAAGTTTTCGTGCCCGACAGCCGCAAGGCGCTCGCTTATATCGACGAGAACATACTGATCTCCGAAAAGGCCGGTCCAGGCGCACGCTATCTGATGAAGCCGTCGCCCTTCGCCAAGCTGGTCCAGCTCGCGGAGATCGGCCCCAACGACAAGGTGCTCGATGTCGGCGCCGGCACCGGCTATTCCGCCGCCGTGCTGTCGAAGTTGGCCCAGTCGGTCGTCGCGCTGGAAAGCGACATCTCGCTTGCCGACAAGGCGGAATCGACGCTTGCCGATCTCGGCCACGACAACGTCTCGGTGGTGCGCGGCGATCTCAAGGCAGGTCACGAGGCCGGCGGACCTTATGACGCCATAGTCGTCGAAGGCAGCGTCGAGGAATTGCCGGAAGCGTTGCTGGCGCAACTCGCCGAGAACGGGCGTCTGGTCGTCGTCGAAGGGCACGGCAATGCCGGTGTAGCGCGCATCTATCTGAAATCAAATGGTGTTGCGACAGGTCGTCGTGTCTTCAATGCGGCAGTAAAGCCACTACCGGGATTTGAACGCGCGCCGGCATTCGAATTCTGACGGCTTGGCTCTTGCACGAGCCGTCCAGCCATGATGCTTTATTGCCAGGGACCGTTATCGCCGACTGACGCAGCGCGTCGGTCTGGCCGGAAATCGAGGGCCGGACAGCCGGCGGGGAGCTCCGATGTGACCGAATCGGTCGCTGGCTCCTGCTAAGCGCAATGAGGGTAGTGTGTCGTTGGTAACCAGGAACGTTCTCGCCGCTGCGCTGTTTGCCGCGACCGCATTGTCGCCCGCAATAGCGTCCGCGGAGACGCTGTTCGGTGCGCTTTCAAAGGCCTACCAGCTTAATTCGACATTGAACCACAGCCGCGCCGGCGTGAGGGTCACGGACGAGAATGTGCCGATCGCCAAGTCCGGCTTCCGTCCGACCATCGGAGCCAGCGGTAGCATCGATTACACTTCGACCGAGGGACGCGCACGAATCACGACGGGCTCGTTCGGGGTGCAGATCGACCAGATGCTGTTCGACGGCTTCCAGACCCGTAACAACGTTCGCGCTGCCGAAGCGCAGGTCCGCGGTTCCGTCGAAAGCCTGCGCAACGATGAACAGAATACGCTGTTCGACGCAGCGAGCGCGTATATGGACGTCATCCGCGACCGGCGCATCGCGGTGCTGACCGAACAGAATTTGAACTTCCTGACCGAACAGTCGCGTGCCGCGCGGTCGCGCTTCGAGGTCGGCGAAGGTACCCGCACCGATGTGGCACAGGCTGACGCGAGCCGCTCCGCCGCCGTTGCCCAACTCGCCGCCGCGCGGGCGCAGGCCAAGGCGAGCGAGGCCAGCTACCGGCAGGTCATCGGCGAGGAGCCTGGGCAATTGCAGGCCGGCCAGCCGCTGGCCAAGATGCTGCCCCCGAGCATGGACCAGGCGATCGCGATCGCCGCCGCCGACCATCCCGCCATCATTGCGACGGAGCATCTGGTCGATGCAGCCGCGTTCACGGTGAAGTCGACCGAGGGCCGTTTGCTGCCGCAGGTCTCGGCCTCGGCGGGCGTCGCGCGAAGCTACCGGAATACGGAAGCAAGCGGGCTCCCCGGCGTCGGCAGTGCATCTGACGGGACGACAAACTCCGCGTCAATCGGTGCGACCCTGACGATCCCAATCTACACCGGTGGCCGCACGTCTGCGCAGGTTCGGCAGTCGAAAGAATCACTCGGCCAGGCGCGGATACAGGTCGACGTCAGCCGCGATCAGGTGCGGCAGGCCGTCGTCTCGGCCTGGACCCAGTATGTTGCGGCACGCGAGAGCGTGGCCGCCAACCGCGAACAGGTCGCTGCGCAGCAGCTTGCCCTCAACGGCGTCATCGAGGAGCGTAACGTCGGCCAGCGCACCACGCTGGACGTGCTCGATTCGCAGGCCGACGTCATCACCGCGCAGATCAATCTGGCGAGCGCGGAGCGCGACGTGGTGGTCGCCAGCTACGCCATCGTCTCGGCGATGGGCGCGCTTTCGGCCGAACGCCTCGGGCTCCAGGTGGCGGTTCATCGGCCGCAGGAGCACTACGAGGCTGTCAAGGACAAGTGGGGCGGCCTCAGGACACCCGACGGCCGCTGAGCCGCGACTTGCTGCTCAAGTCCACCTGCAATTCGTAGCATCAGCAATCTGTTGAAATCACCGGCGTCCCGAGTTTGGGGATTCTCCCAAGCCCATCCGTCCGCTACGCTTTCTTCAATGATTCGGAGTCGACCCGCCCGGCGGGAAGGCTCCCCAAATCCTACAGTGCCGCGTGCCCCTTCAGGCGCACGAAAGACACTGTGGCACTTTGAATTTGCGCATGATCGGTTCCGAATACGATCGATTTCGGGGCACGCACCAGGGGGCGGACTTGACGATGGCACAAGCAAGCAGCGCGCAGCGCGAACCTTCCATGGAAGAGATTCTGGCCTCGATCCGGCGTATCATCGAGGACAATGATGCCGGCCGCAAACAGGGCGGCGAGCCAGAGCAGGCTCATGCCGCGGCGCCGGCGCCGGCACGGGTTCAGGGCGAGCGGACGGTGATCGAGGTCGACGCCTTCCGCAACGAATTGCGCACGCCGGCCGCCGACGCGCCTGCCCAGCGCGTGACGTCGCAGAAGAAGCCGACCCTGGCTGAAATCCAAGCGCAGATCACGGCCGACGCCGCTGCCATGCCCTCCCGGTGGATGGAGCCCGCGCCGGAGGTTCCGGCAGCGCCCGAACAGCCCCGGTCGGAACAACCCACGCCGGAGAGGCTCCTGTCGGAGCGGCCCTCCTATGAGCGATCGCCGGACGACATCAAGAAGGCGATCGAGAATTCGCGTGCAGCGCGCGAGGATGCCCGCGCCCTGCTCGGCATACCGGAAGCGGCGAACACAGCCCTGCCGCCCGAGCCCCACACGAGCGAAGCCATGCCGGCCGGCGAATCGGAGTTCGAGGAACGGACCCCCGTGACGCAAAACCGCTCCATTTTCACGGAAAGCCTGGCAAAGCCAGCTCTATTGTCCGAGCGCGTCGAGCGCCAGGTAGCCGCTTCTTTTAGCGAGTTGTCGGAGGCGTTCGCGGTGCGAAGCCAGAAGCGTTTCGACGAGATGGCCGAAGAGATGATCGAACCGCTGCTGCGTGACTGGATGGAGAACAATCTGCCGACTCTCGTCGAGCGCCTTGTGCGCGAGGAGATCGAGCGGGTGGCGCGCGGCGCCCAATAAATCCGCAGCCAACCGTCCACGCAAGCGCCGCCTTCGGGCGGCGTTTTCGGTAAAGGCCGCCGGTGGTTGACTTGCCTGCGCCCTTCCGATTTACACCGGACCGAAATCCGGACACCGCCCCCATGCTTGAAAAGACCTACGACGCGAAGGCCGTCGAGCCCAAAATCGCGAAAATCTGGGAGGAGGCGGACGCATTTGCGGCCGGCGCCGGTGCGCAGCCGGACGCAGAACCGTTCACCATCGTGATCCCGCCGCCGAACGTCACCGGCTCGCTGCATATGGGCCACGCGCTCAACAACACGCTGCAGGACATCCTTGTCCGCTTCGAGCGCATGCGCGGCAAGAACGTGCTTTGGCAGCCCGGAATGGACCATGCCGGCATCGCCACGCAGATGGTGGTCGAGCGGCAGTTGATGGAAAAGCAGGTCCGTCGCCGCGATCTCACGCGCGAACAGTTCATCGAGAAGATCTGGGAATGGAAGGCCGAATCCGGCGGCATGATCTTCAACCAACTGAAGCGGCTCGGCGCATCGGCAGACTGGAGCAGAGAGCGCTTCACCATGGACGAGGGCCTGTCCAGGGCCGTCCTCGAAGTGTTCGTGACGCTCTACAAACAGGGGCTGATCTACAAGGACAAGCGGCTGGTCAACTGGGACCCGAAGCTTCTGACCGCCATCTCGGACCTCGAGGTCGAGCAGGTCGAGCTCAACGGCAATCTCTGGCATTTCCGCTATCCGGTCGACGGCGTGGTCTACGACGCGGAGAACCCGGCGACCTATATCACCGTCGCCACGACACGGCCCGAGACGATGCTCGGGGACACCGCGGTGGCCGTGCATCCCGATGACGAACGCTACAAGCACATGGTCGGGAGGGAACTCGTCCTGCCGATCGTCGGGCGCAAAATCCCTGTCGTCGCAGACGAATATTCCGACCCCGAAAAGGGCAGCGGCGCCGTCAAGATCACGCCGGCGCATGACTTCAACGACTTCGAGGTCGGCAGGCGCCACAAACTTCCGGCGATCAATATCCTGACGGTGGAAGCAACCGTAAACATCAACGATAACGATGACTTCCTTGAGAATGTTGAGGTGACGCCGGAACGCCAGGGCGTCTGGAACCAGTTGCACGGCCTCGACCGTTTCGAGGCGCGCAAGCTGATCGTCAAGATCATGGAGGAAGGCGGCTTTCTGGAGAAGGTCGAGCCGCACCGCCATGCCGTCCCGCATGGCGACCGCGGCGGCGTGCCGATCGAACCGTTCCTGACCGACCAGTGGTACGTCAACGCGGCCGAACTGGCCAAGCCGGCCATAGCCTCCGTGCGCGAGGGTCGCACCGCGTTCGTGCCGAAGAACTGGGAAAAGACCTATTTCGACTGGATGGAAAACATCCAGCCCTGGTGCATCTCGCGCCAGCTCTGGTGGGGCCACCGGATTCCCGCCTGGTACGGGCCGGACGGGCACGTCTTCGTGGAGAAGACCGAAAAGGAGGCGCTCGACGCCGCCGTCGAATACTATCTGGCGCTCGAAGGTCCGTGGAAGGCCTGGGTCGAGGACAAGCTTGAGAATTTTGCGCCGGGCGAAATCCTGACCCGCGACGAGGATGTGCTCGACACCTGGTTCTCGTCGGCGCTGT
Source organism: Pseudomonadota bacterium (assembly GCA_030852655.1). Classification (GTDB taxonomy): domain Bacteria; phylum Pseudomonadota; class Alphaproteobacteria; order Rhizobiales; family Rhizobiaceae; genus Mesorhizobium_K. The sequence continues at coordinate 5,764 of JALYWP010000185.1, forward strand.
GGCCGTTCTCGACGCTGGGGTGGCCGGACGAGACGCCGGAGTTGAAGACCTATTACCAGACCGACGTGCTGGTAACCGGCTTCGACATCATCTTCTTCTGGGTTGCCCGGATGATGATGATGGGCCTGCACTTCATGGACGAGGAGCCGTTCCATACGGTCTACGTCCACGCGCTCGTCCGCGACAAGAACGGCGCCAAGATGTCGAAGTCGAAGGGCAATGTCATCGATCCCCTCGAGCTGATCGACGAATACGGCGCCGACGCGCTGCGCTTCACGCTCACGATCATGGCGGCGCAGGGACGGGACGTGAAACTCGACCCTGCGCGCATCGCCGGCTACCGCAACTTCGGCACGAAACTCTGGAATGCGACGCGCTTCGCCGAGATGAACGGCGTGGAACGCAATGACGATTTCTGGCTGAACGACGCCAGGCTTACCGTCAACCGCTGGATACTGACCGAGCTGACGCGTGCGGCCAAGGACATCACCGACGGCATCACCTCCTACAGGTTCAACGAGGCGGGCGCTGCCGCCTACCGCTTCGTCTGGAACCATTTCTGCGACTGGTATGTCGAGCTGCTGAAGCCGGTGTTCATGGGCAGCGACGAGGCGGCGAAGGCGGAAAGCAGGGCGACGATGGCCTTCGTGCTCGACGAAATCTACAAGCTGCTGCATCCGATGATGCCGTTCATGACGGAGGAACTGTGGGCGCAGACGGCCGTCGAAGGGGAGGGCCGTCCGACCTTGCTCTGCCACGCGGCATGGCCTCAGCCGGATTTCGAGGACGCGGACGCCGCAGCCGAGATCAACTGGCTGATCGATCTCGTTTCCGGCGTGCGCTCCGTGCGTTCCGAGATGAACGTGCCGCCTTCGGCGTTCGCGCCGCTGGTGCTGCTTGGCGCGAACGACGAAACACGTGAACGGCTCACGCGCCATGAGGCGGCGATCAAGCGGCTCGCCCGCGTCGGCGAGATCAGCCATGCGGATGCAGTCCCGGCAACATCCGCCCAGTTCGTCATCGGCGAGGCCACGGCCTGCCTGCCGCTCGGCTCGCTGATCGACCTCGAGGCCGAGGCTGCCCGCCTGCAGAAGGAACTCGGGAAGGTTACGGAAGAGATCGCCCGCCTGCACAAGAAGCTGTCGAACGAAAAGTTCGTCGCCAATGCGCCGGAAGACGTGGTCGCTGCCGAGCGTGAGAAGCTCGAGGAATACCGCGAGGCGCAGGCGAAGCTCGACACCGCGTTGTCGCGCGTTCGCAGCGGGGGCTGATTGCGATAGAGCGTGGCACGAGGTCGGGATCGCGCCCGTTTTTCGCCGCCATGTTGCCATAATGTGACAGAGCGCTGGAATTCTGTATGAGTGGGCGGCGCCTTTAGCGGTTTGCTCAGCAGAACCCCGTAAGATTCGCCTCAATGGATCGATTCTTGCGCCACGACCACAACCTTCCCGCGAGCGCCGCGCTTCCGTATCCGGAAACGCGAACAAGCAGCGAATTT
>JALYWP010000208.1 GCA_030852655.1 Pseudomonadota bacterium
GCGACGGCTCGACCGCGAGGGGCCCGAGCAGCAGGGCAGGGCGGCCATCGCCGGTGGCGACGTCCCACAGGCGGACCGTACCGGCGAGTACGCCATCCTTGCTGCGCGCGACGAAGGCGAGCCCCTCAGACGGCCGCCGGCCGCGGCGCAGCTTCTGCGACGACTTACGCTTCCATTTCAAGCCCATGGCACGGTCGAGCAACGCCTCGCGCGCTGCCGAGACGGCCGGAGACTGTTGATCGGTTTCCGCAGTTATGACGAACGTCACGGAATTTTGTTGAGCTATTTCAATAGCTTGCATCTGTCCAACCCTTTGGGAGCAGCAAAATTCGTTCACAAGCGACGGGAGCCGGCGAAAACGCCGGCTTCCGCATGATCCGACGGGGTCTTTGCCGTCAGATCACGTAGGATCGGAGCGGCTCGAAGCCGTTGAAGGCGACCGAGGCATAGGTCGTCGTGTAGGCGCCGGTTCCCTCGATCAGCACCTCGTCGCCAATGGTGAGCGACAGCGGCAGCGGGTAGGGCGTCTTCTCGTACATCACGTCGGCCGAATCGCAGGTCGGGCCGGCGAGCACGCAAGGGGCGGTCTCGGCACCGCCATGCCGCGTCGAGATCGGATAGCGGATCGCCTCGTCCATCGTCTCGGCGAGGCCGCCGAACTTGCCGATGTCGAGGAACACCCAGCGCACATTGTCGTTGTCGGCCTTCTTCGAGATCAGCACGACTTCCGACTTGATGACGCCGGCATTGCCGACCATGCCGCGACCGGGCTCGATGATGGTCTCCGGCAAGCGGTTGCCGAAATGCTTCGACAGCGCTTCGAAGATCGCCTGGCCGTAGGCCTGCGCGACCGGCACGTCCTTGAGGTAGCGGGTCGGGAAGCCGCCGCCCATGTTGACCATTTTCAAGACGATGCCTTCCTCGGCAAGCGTCGCAAAGACATGCTTGGCATCGCCCAGCGCGCGGTCCCAGGCGGTGAGGTCGGTTTGCTGCGAGCCGACATGGAAGGAAACGCCATAGGGATCGAGACCGAGTGCGGCGGCGCGACGAAGCACGTCGACGGCCATCGCCGGCACGCAGCCGAACTTGCGCGACAGCGGCCACTCGGCGCCTTCGCCGTCGGTGAGCACGCGGCAGAACACACGGGCACCCGGAGCTGCGCGCGCGACCTTCTCTACCTCCTCGACGCAGTCCACGGCGAAGAGGCGGATGCCGAGCGAATAGGCACGGGCGATGTCGCGCTCCTTCTTGATGGTGTTGCCGAAAGAGATGCGGTCCGCGGTCGCGCCCGCATCGAGCGCCATCTCGACTTCTGCAACCGATGCGGTGTCGAAGGACGAGCCCATCGAAGCGAGCAGGCGCAGGATCTCCGGCGCCGGGTTCGCTTTCACCGCATAATAGATGCGAGAATCGGGGAGAGCCTTCTCGAAGGCGCGAAAATTGTCGCTGACGACATCGAGATCGACGACGAGGCAAGGACCGTTCGGACGTCGGGTGGCGAGGAAGTCGAGGATGCGCTGGGTGGCCATCTTGGTCTCTCCGAGGCGCGGCCTTTCGGACGCGCGAACATGCTCACGCTCGCGAGCCCTCAGGCCACGCGGGACATGCGGTCAAACAAAGGCGGGACAGTCGTCCATGGAACCAGCCGGTGGAGACCCCGGAACCATGAAAAGCCGTCTCGCGGCGATGAACTGAAGCCTTGCCCGGCTCCGGTTCGCTTTGTCTGCCTTGGCTTGGATGGGAGACCCCTTCCGCACTGCCGGCAATGATGGTGTGCCTCTTGAGTAACCCCGGTCTTTGGACGACCGGAAGAGAACCTAAAAGGCCCGCACCGTCGTTGCTTCAAGGTGTCCTCGGGTCGGCGGTTGGCCGCTGAACCGACCGGAGGGGTTAGCTCCGGTTACCTTACCGATTTCCTCGCCATTCGAGGGACCGGCGGACACCCACAGGCACGTGCGACTTTGGGCAAGCGCGATATAGGGAAACGCACGACAACAATCAATAAAAAAAATCGAGGCAGCGGCACGCGAAGGTGGAGACCGGGGCGCGGGCCCCGGTCTCGCGGGCGGCGGATCACACCACCAGTATGTAGACGATCTTCAGGGTGCCGGGCTCAACGATGACGATGCGGCCGTCGGCAAGCACGAAGTACTCATAGCCGCGGTAGTCCGGCACGATTTCGACAACACGCGGCGGCAGCGGATGCAGGACAACCGTGCCTGGGACCGCCGCGCCGACGTTGATATCGAAGTCCACGTCAACCGGATCGGTATCCACATCGCGGAACACCTGGGTGATCTCGGTCCTCTGCTCCGTATTGATATCGATGCTGCCGGTCATTTCGGTCGAGGTTCCCTGCTCGCTCGAAGCGGCGTCGCTCTCGGTTTCGCCAGCAGCTGGCTGCTGGCCGTCTGCCTCGCCGGTCTGCTGCTGCTCTTCGCCCTGGGTCGGCTGCTGGCTCTCGGCCTCGCCGGTCTGCTGCTGTTGATCTGAACTCGTTCCTGTTGCACCGGTCTGGGCCTGACCCTCAGCGGTCCCGGAAACCGAGCCGTCAGGGTTTGCCTCGCCCTGCGCGGTGCCCGTCATGCTGCCTGTAGCATTCGGCGTCTCGGCCTGGCCTGCCGCTTGACCGTCGGCCTGCCCGGCATCCGGACTTGCCTGCTGGTTCTGGAGGAGTTCTTCGGCGTCTGACGGAGCTTCCTGGGCCCATGAAAGAGCGGTGCCGGAAAGCATTGCGGCCGTGGCCGCGGCGATGACAAGGTTTTTCATGATCGATTCCTCTGATTTTTGGATTCTCTGATTTTTGGATAGGCCACGGTGCAGCGTGGCTCGCGTGGCAAGCCGTCAGTCGAGCACGTGCACGATCTTTCGGGTGCCGGGCTCGACGACATAGGTCCGACCGCCGACGACCGTGTAGCTGTAAGCGACATCGGGCGCTTCGATCGTGTGGAGTTCGACGGTATCAGGCACGGTTGAACCTATGTTCAGCTCGACGCCGGGGAGGTCGATCGAGGCGATCGGCTTGGACTCCACATATTCACGGATGACAGTTTCCTGCTCAGGCGCGATCACAACCGACTGCGCCATGGCGACGCCGGTGCCAGCCAGGAGAAAGAGGCCGGCCCCCAATATATTGACATGACTTTTCATCTTGCATTCCTTTCCGTTTTGCAGGCCACTACCCGCACGCGCTGCCCAACGTGGCTCGCGACTGTGCCGTTCCAGCGCGGGACTTCTGCCGCGAACGAGCGACGAAGGTCCCGAGCGCGGTGGACCTTTGGCCCACCCATGACGACGCAATGGTCCGACCGTGCGGTTTCGACGGAACGCGGCGACCGGCACGGAGTTGATCCCGCCGAAATGTGGGATCATCGTCATGGACCGAAGCGTCTACCAGGCCCGTTGGCTACTCGGACCCGTGTTCGCGTTGGGACTCGGACTGGTGGTGTTCACTGTCGTGTCGGGATGATGGGAGAAAACCCGCGCAGTAACGTCCCTCCTGCCGGGCCTACCCGCTGCCGTGGTTCCACCGCGGCGGCGGGCCTTCTTTACCGATCGATGGCGGGAGAACACAGTTGAAAAACGCCTTGCCTACCAGACGGCTCTTCATTGCCCTGCTCCTGGCTGCGTCGGCTTTCAAGGCCGAGGCGGCCTACGCGCAGGGCAAGGGAAACGGCGGGGGGAGGGGCAAGGGCGGGGGGAGGGGAAATGGCGGGGGCAACGGTAACGGTGCCGGCAACGGCAATGGTAATGGCGGCGGCAATGGCAATGGGAACGGTAACGGCGGCGGCAACGGCAAGGGAAACGCAGGCGGCCCGGGTGCCGGGGCCGCAGCGCCCGACGGGGGCGATACCGAGACCGAAATGGGATCCGAGCCACCGCGGGGACCGAAGCAGCCGCGCGCCTCCGTACGTTTGCGCGTGCGCCACAGCAACGGATTCGAAGAAGAGATCGCCGGCGGCCGTTATGAAATGCGCGACCATCGCGGTAGGCAAATCGTCAATCGGGCCGCGCGTTCCTCGGACTATGTCCGATTGCGCCGCCTGATTCGGTAGCAAGCGGCGGCTGCAGGGCATCGCGGAAGACCATCGCTGCCTCCGTCCGATTGCTCACCGCGAGCTTGGCGAATATGCGCGTCATCTGATGCTTGATCGTCTTTTCATGCAGATCGAGCTCGATGGCTATCTCCTTGTTGCTGAGGCCCGACGACACCAAGTCGAGAATGCGGCGCTGGCGCTTGTCGAGCGCATCGACCGGCGACACTCCATTCGGCTCGCCCGGTTCGATGCCATCCGACAGGAGGCGTGCCGAAAGTGCCGGCGACACGTAGCGCTCGCCCGCGGCCACGCTTTCCAGCACTTGCGCCAGCGAGCCGGCTTCGATTCCCTTGAGCACGTAGCCTCGGGCGCCGGCCCGCATGGCCCGGGTGACGTCGCCGCCGGATTCCGACACAGTCAGCATGACGACCTTCTGGCCAGGACGCTTAAGGACGATCGCGTTGAGGGCCTCCAGCCCGCCGCCTGGGATGGAGACATCGAGAAGCAGCACGCCCGGATCGCATTTCTCGACGATGCGGAGCGCATCGTCACGCGTCCCGCCTTGCGCGACGATCTCGAACCCGCCGTGCTCTAACAGGCTCTGTGCCACGCCTGCCCTGAAGATCGGGTGATCATCGACAATGGCGATCCTTATGCCGCCCATTCGGCAACCTCATTGTCTTGCAGCGCCACCAGCATGGTCAGCCGGGTGCCCTTGGGACCGGATGCGATCACCATCGTACCGCCGAGGCTTTCCACACGCTGGCGCAGGCATGCAAGGCCGAGTCGTTCCTGCCCTACCGCACTCGCGTCGAAGCCTGGTCCCTGATCGGCAACTTCTATCGACAAGCAGCCGTCGCCGTGGCTCTGCGACACCGACACTCCCTTGCCGCCCGCGTGCCGGAATGCGTTGGCGAGGCCCTCCTGGACGAAACGGAAGGCGCAGGTTTTTACCGCCGTGTCGAGCGACAGGAGATTGGCCGAAGCGATCAGCGCCACCTTTGACTTGGTCCGGCGTTCGTGCGCCTTGACGGCCGCGGCCAGGACCTCTGCGAGGCTCGCCGTCTCGATATGCGGCAGCACGAGGCCGGCCGAGATCGTCCTGATCTCTTCCATCGCGTCGGCAAGGCTCGCCTTTATGATGTTCAGTTCGCCGTCGCGTGCAGCTTCTGGGGCTGTACCGTCGCGCAACACGCGGCTGCCCAGCCTCAGTGCCGCGAACGCGACGAGTTGGGCAGGGCCGTCATGCAGGTCGGCGCCCAGCCGGCGCAGGAACTGCTCATTGAATGCTGCGGCTCTTTCAAACGCCGTCTCGGCGCGGATCGCCAGAAGTTCGTTCGTCTTCGCAAGGCGCGTCTGTTCCTCCACCTGCCGCTTCAGCGCCCGGCGCTGGGCCTCGATCGTCGCGCTGCCGCGCAAGACGATCGCCGCAAGCGTCAGGAACAGGCCGAGCGTGACCGCGGCGACCGCGGCCCAGCCCTTGAGCCGCGCCAGGTGCAGGGCCTGGGCAAAATCCGGCACGCGCTCGTAGAATTCCGAAACGGCGACCACTTCGCCGGTCCAGGGTTGCCGTATCGGGCTATATATTTCGAGCAGCCGCTCTCCGGTGACTTGTTCAAAGCTGCTTTCAGCATCGTCGACGAGACCATATTCGGCAACGACCTGGCCGGAGAAGGCTGTTCTGAGTTCCGGGTTCGGGTCGAAGCGCTTGCCTATCAATTCCGGCCTATTTGCATAGAGGATCGTACCGTCACCCCTCCAGAGACGATAGGACAGGAGCCGCTCGCTGAGCCGGCCGGCGGCAAGCGTTTCGTCAAGAGCGTGCGCGATGACGTCGTCCAGCCTCTCAACCGTGCGCATATCTGGAAGAAGTGGCGCTATGACACTGTCGACGTAGAGCGCCGTCGTAGAGCCGGCGTGGCGGATGAGTGAGCGCTCGATCACGCCGGCGACCAGCGCGCCGACGCCCAGCATGGCGACAACGGAAACCAGGGTTCCGGCCAGCAGAAACTGCCTGGTCAGAGTGAGTGTGCGCCAGCGGTCGAGCATTTTCCGTAAGATGCGCATCGCTTTCCGCCCCCGCCGATCCGGGACGCCTGAACGATAACGGACAAACGGCTTCTTCGTTGCGCAGAAGCATGGACCAGCTATTCCGCCGGCAGATGTTGCACGAGTTCCGCTTCCATGCGGCGCAGTTCCTCGAGCGCTTCCTGGATGTTGCGGCGGTGGGGGACGTTCACCGACACATGGCGGCCGACACGGGTCAGCGCCTCGCCGGCATCGGGCGCGAGCAGGCGGTCCAGGCGGTAGCAACCCACCGGCCGGGCGAAGCCTTTTGGGGTTATCTCCCCCATCGGCGTGGCGTCGACCGCATCGCGGATGAGGAGCCAGGTCGCGTCGGCGATCAGGATCGTGTCGGGCTCGGCCCTGGCCTGGAGTCGCGCGGCAAGGTTCACGGGGCTGCCAAGCACGGTGTAGTCGAGGCGGTGTTCGGAGCCGAAATTGCCGACGGTGCAGTAGCCGGTGGTGATGCCCATGCGCGCGCGCAGCGGCCTGGAAATGCCATGCTCGTGCCACACCTTTTCCAGGTCGCGCGTCCTGTCGCGCATGGCGAGGGCCATGCGGGCGCAGCGCAGGGCGTCGTCGTGGTCGCCTTCGGTCTCGGGATCGCCGAAGAAGACCAGGATGGCGTCGCCTATGAACTTGTCGATGGTGCCGCCGTGCTCGATGGCGATGTTCGACATCTCGCTCAGATAGGTGTTGATGAGGAAGGACAGCCGCTCGGGCTCCATGCCGTCGCTGATGTCGGTGAAGCCCTCTATGTCGGAGAAGAAGATCGTCAGGTTCTTGCGCGCCAGCGAACCGACGGCCTCGCCCTTGGCCGAGAAGATCGAGCTGTAGATCTGCGGCGACAGATATTTGGCGAGGCGGTTGGCGACGTTCTCCAGTTCGCTGGTGCGCTCGGCGACCAGCCGGTCGAGCGTCTCGGTGCGGGTCTGGACCTCGCCGGCCATGCGCGTGAAGGTGCGGGCGAGCTCGCCGAGCTCGTCCTTGCGCTTGCGGACGGCCGAAAGGCTTTCCGGGTCGAAGCGCAGTTCCTCGAAGGCGGCGGCGGCGCCGGTGATGCGGACGACCGGCGCCGTTATGTGCCGCGCGACGTAGAGCCAGCCGATCAACAGCGCGCCGAGGATGCTGATCCCGTTGAGCAGCAACAGCAGCCTGCCGCCGAGATCGATCGCACGATTGGAGGCGGCGACGGCATCCGCAGTCCGCGCCTCGACTCCGTCGACCAGCCGGTCGACGTCGCCGGTCAGCCGCGCCGAGATTCTCCTGGCGTCTTCGGCGAGCGTTGCGGCGGTAGCGGTCTCTGTGAGCAGGGCGCGGCGCGGCTCGAAGATGCCGCCCGTGCCGTCGCCGAGGCCGATCAGGCTGGCGGACGTTTCGTTCAGATCGTCCAAATCGTCGCGCTCGACGACGCGCAGCGCGTTGCGGAAGCGGTCGGCCGCGGCCACGAAGCGATCGCGCAGCGGTTCGATGAGATTGAGATCGGGAAGGTCCGCCGCCTCGGCGAGCAGGCCGCCGATCAGATTGCCCTCGATTCCCAGCTGAGCGATCGCCGCGTATTCGAGCAGCGCATGCGACGTGAACCGCTGTTCACGCGGCACCGGCGCGGCATCGTCGAGGCTGCGGAAGCCGGTCGCCAGGAACAGCGTCGCGTCGTCGAGGAGTGGTGCCAGGCTTTCGATCAGGTGGCGATGCGCATCCACCGCCCGGTCGCGCCGGTCGCCCAGTTCGGCGCGCAGTTCGAGCTGGCGTCCGACCGACTGGTCGAGCCGGTCGAGCACGCCGAACAATTCGCCGCTCGCCGTCCGTATCTCGGCGACGAGGTGTCGCGGAATGCCGGGATCGCCGGCTTGGGCGGCGTCTTCCTCGAGGTGATCGGTCAAGCTGACGATGACGTCCTGCTGGTGGCGCACCGCCACCATCATGTGCCGCAGTTCGGCCGCGTTCGAGGCGGTCATGATCGTCGGCGCAGTCGCCGCGATCAGCGCGCTCTGCTGCGCGAGCCTAAGCGAATCGGTGATCGAGGGGATGTGCTCGCGCGTGATGCGGCGCTGCAACTGCCCCAGTTCGACGAAGGATATCCAGGCGACGACGCTGGCCGCGAGCGTCAGCGCCACCGCGCCGCCAATTGCCGCATAGAGCTTGACCGAGAGGCCGAAGCGCGGCCGCCTGCGCGGGCTCGTGGCGCCGGCGGAGGCCGCGTTCATGGCGCGAGCCGTTCGGCCGGCACGATATGGCCGTCGCGGATCACCGTCAGGAACACCTGGTCGGAACCGCGATTGTCGCCGGGCCCGTAGTCGAGCATGAAGCCGCCAATGTCGAAGGTGCCGGTCCCGGTGAGTGCCGACAGGAAACCTTCGCGGGTCGGCGGGGCGTCGGCAAGGGCGAGCACGTCGGCGGCCAGCCGGCCGGCGATGTAACCCTCCAGCGACCCGAAGGAGGGGCGGGCGATCGCGTCGTTGGCGACGAGCGCGCGCCTGTATTGGCCAAGAAGCGGAAGCGTGTCGCCTTCCGGGAAGGGCACCACCTGCGTGATGTAGACGCCTTCGCCCGCCGGCCCCATCGCTGCGGCGAGAGCATAGCTGCCGACGAAGGAGACGTTGAAGATGAGCGCTTCGACGCCGAGCTTGCGGGCCCATTGGGTGAAGACGGCGCTCGGCAGGTAGGCGCCGATGACTATGATCGCCTCCGGGCTGCGGCGGTTGAGACCGAGCAGGGCCGTCTTCACGGCTGTCGTGTTACGCATGTAGGTGCCGGTGCCGACCGGTTCGAGACCGCGCTGCTCGAGAGCGCGCGCGACCCCTGCAAGGCCGTTGCGGCCGTAGGAATCATCCTGGTAGAGAACGCCGATGCGCGAGATGCCGCGGTCGGCGATGAGCCGCTCGACCATCGCCTCGGTTTCCTCGAAATAGGAGGCGCGCACGTTGACGACGCCTGACAGCGCCGGATCGCGCAGGAATTCTGCGCCCGAGAAAGGCGCGATGAAGGGAACGCCGGCGGCGCGCGCGATCGGTTCGGTCGCGGCCGATGTCGGCGTGCCGACGGAGCCGATCAGGGCGAAGACGTCGTCCTCCTCGATCAGCCTGATCGTGTTGGCGATCGCCTGCTCCGGCTCGTAACGGTCGTCGTAGGATCGCAGTTCCAGCCGCCGTCCAGCGACGCCGCCAGCCCGGTTCACCTCCTCGAAGGCGGCGAGGATGCCGCGGCGCATCTCTGTTCCAAGGTCGGCGGCCGGCCCGCCCAGCGCTGCCGACTGGCCGAACAGGATACGTTCGGCGGTGACGCCGGACGCCTGCGCGCCGGCCGCCGTGGCGACCACGCAAAACACCCCCGCAAGAATACCCGTCCGGTACCTGGTCATCATTCCGCCCGCCACAGACGACGCCACGGCCGCTCCGAAGAGCCCGACACAGCGCGATTCGAGGAGGATTACAGCATATGCGGCGGCCTGTTAACAAAGTGAAACGCCGGTCGGGGCCATCGCCGGCGAAGGTGGTCGAAACAGGCGCCGGAGGCCTGGCCGGGGAACCATTGTCGCCGTTTCGCCGTTGCGCGTGACCATTGATGCGGAGTGATGCCATGGCAGACGACAAGACCACCGGAACCGGAGACGATCTGGAGCAGCAGATCGCGGAACTCAAGCGCGAATTGGGAAATCTGAGAGCAGCGCTGGCCGGGCGTGCGCAAGACGTGGTCGGTGGTGCCGCCGAACAGGCCTCCCGTGCAGCGCAGGGGCTGCGCACACAGGCCGGCATCGTGCGCGACAATCCGGGCACGGTCTCGACCGCCTTCATCGTCGGCGGCATCGTCGGCCTGCTGTGCGGACTGACGATGCGCGATTCCGAGCCGCCGCGCCGCTGGTACGAACGGCACTAGTGCGCGCGCCCTCCGCGTCATCCCATAGGGTCGTTGCGGCCTTGTGTTGAGTCCGACGGCTGGCCCACGCCCACGCTGTGCTCGCGCGCGGCCGACCTGCTTGCAAAATCCACATCGGCGAACAATTCTGCCGCCATCACATGCGGAGGTTGGACGATGGCTGGGAGGAAGCTTGGGCTGCGTGATCGGCTGAACGCCTTCCTCGACCACCCCGAAGCGCCGGTTGAGAGTGCGGCGGCCGGGCCGCTTGCCGGGCTGACGCTCGGCGTGAAGGACATTTTCGACGTCGCGGGCTATGTCAGCGGCTGGGGCAATCCCGACAGGTTCGAGGAAGGCGAGGTTGCCGGAACGACGGCGCCGGCGGTGCAGAAACTCTTCGACGCCGGCGCGCGGTTCATCGGCAAGACACAAACCGAAGAGCTTGCCTTCTCGATGATCGGCCAGAACGTGCATTTCGCGCATCCGGTTAACCCTAAGGCGCCTGACCGGGTGACGGGAGGGTCGTCGTCGGGCTCGGCGGCGGCGGTGGCCGGCGGGCTGGTCGACATCGCGATAGGGTCGGATACCGGCGGATCAGTGCGCGCGCCGGCGAGTTTTTGCGGGCTGATCGGGTTGCGCACGACGCACGGCGCGATCGCGCTCGAAGGCACGATGCCACTGGCGCCTTCCTTCGATACGTTCGGCTGGTTCGCCAGGGACGGCGACGTTTATGAGAAGGTGGCGGACGTGCTCATCGGTGAGGCTGGCGCCGCCTCTCAAATCAAGCCGCGTCTCGTCTCCATTTCACTGCTCGACGAGTTGGTGTCCGGCCCGGCCGAGTCCAGGGAATATGGCCGCATGCAGCGTGCGGTGGACGAAGTGCTGGGCTCGGTTAAGGCGGTCAAGCAGCCGCCGTTTTCCATCGACGAACTCTATTGGGCGATGCGCAAGCTGCAGGCGCATGAGGCCTGGGCCGCACATGGCGAATGGATTTCGGCAAAAGGCCGCCGCATCGGGCAGGCCATCCTCGATCGTTTCGCCTACGGCAAGGCGGTGACGAATGAGGAGGTCGCGGAAGGGACGAAGCTACGCGCCGCGTTCCGTGCGGCGTTGGGCGACCTGCTCGGCGACGACGGCGTGCTGGTGCTGCCGACCGTACCCTGCGCCGCGCCGCTGGCGGCGAGTTCGGCCGAGGAGAAGGGTGCGTTCCGCGAACGCGCGATCCGCATGCTCTGCTGGTCAGGGCTTTCGGGTTTTCCGCAGATCAGCCTGCCCCTCGGGCAGGTAGGCGGCGCGCCGTTCGGCATCTCGCTGCTCGGACCGGCCGGCAGCGACATGGCGCTGATTCGGCTGGGGCGGCAGGTTCTGGACGCGGCGGGGAAGGGGTGAGGTTGGGTTGGTCGACCCCCACTCCGGTTTGCTGAGCCTGTCCTCGGAATTGCTGAAGGCAATATCCGGAGGCAAACTTCCTCTCCCCCGATCGACGGGGGAGAGGAAGAAGGCGGCGGCTAGAGTCGCGCTTCGAGGATCAGGTTGAACGGTGTCGCGAAGGCGCGGCGGAAGCGGGTGAAGCCGGCCTTGCGGAAGATTTCGGCGAGCCGCGCCTCGCCGGCCTGTGCGCCGAGCACCATGCGGCCGCCCTCGGAGATCGCATGCGCACAGCAGATCGTCGTCGAAGCCGCATAGTACATCCTCGCCACCGGCGAGACGTTGTCCCCGACATTGTCGTTGGCGAAGGGCTCGACCAGCATGACCGTGCCGTCCTTGGCGATCGACCGTGCCGCATGCTCCGCGGCGGCAAGCGGATCGCCCATGTCGTGCAGGCAGTCGAAGAAGCAGATCAGGTCGTAGCCGTTGCCGGGATAGTTTTCGGCGCGCGCCATGGCGAAGGTCGTTCGATCTGAAACGCCGGCCTCCGCGGCGATCCGCTGCGATTCGGCGACGGACTGGCCATGCGTGTCGAAGCCGCGGAATTTCGACTTCGGGAAGGCCTTGGCCATCAGCACGGTCGAGTGGCCGTGGCCGCAGCCGATGTCGGCGACGATGGCGCCGGCGTCGAGCTTCTCGACGACGCCTTCGAGCGCCGGCAGCCATTCGGGCACGAGGCTTGCCTTGTAGCCGTTGCGGTAGAAGGCGGCGACGCCGCAGAACAGTCGGCCGTCATGGTCTCCCCAGGCGATGCCCGAGCCGGTGCGGAACGCCTCGATCGCCTTGTCCTCGTCCGCCCACATGGAGGCCGGCACGGCCCAGGCGTTGGGGATGAAGACCGGGCTGTCCTCGTCGGCAAGAACCATCGCCTGCTCCGGCGTCAGCTCGTAGGTGTCGCTGACGGTATGGTAGGCGACATAGCCACCGGCGACCTGAGACCCCAGCCATTCGCGGACATAGCGCTCGGCGCAGCCGGCGCGCCCGGCGATCTCGCGCGAGGTGAGCGGACCGGAACCGGCCATCGCCTTGTACAGGCCGAGCTTGTTGCCGATGCTGATCATCACGCCGCCGTAACCGGCCGAGATGTCGGCGATCGCACGGCCGATCACCGCGTCCAGCCTTGCGGGGTCGATCGTGTGTTTGTGGGCATGGTCCATGTCGAAGTCTCCTATCAAGGCCCGGACGATCCGGGCTGGGCTGGAAATCGCAGGGATGGCGGCTCGGCGGCAGAGCCGGACTGTCCAGAATCGGTCCGTTTGTGCCATGACGGCCGGCACCGACTGGCGGTGGCGCTTCGGGCCGGGCGGCGCTATCCTCCGGCCCGCCGAGGGAACCCAAATGCCGCCCCAGCCCGTCCCGACCGGATCGAAGCCGCTCCATGTGAGCCTCCTCACCATTCCGGAGGCTGTGGTGTCGACGCTGTCAGGCATTTTCGACGTGATGAACGCGTTTGCCATATTGCCGCCGCTGCGCGAGCAACCGACGCCGTTCAAGGTCGAGATCGTGGGATTGGAGAGGGGCCCCCTGAACCTGGCGAGCAATGTGCCGGTGACGGTGCAGCGCGGCATAGATACGCTGGAGCGAACCGACATCGTCATCGTTCCGTCCATCCTGCTCGGGCCGGACGGCTGGAAAAAGGGCCGCCACCCGGAACTGGTCGAATGGTTGCGCGCCATGCACCGGCGCGGCGCGCTCCTGTGTTCGGCATGCTCGGGTATTTTCCTGCTCGCGGAGACAGGACTTTTCGACGGCGTCGATGCGACGGTGCATTTCGGCTACGCACGCAGCTTCACCGATGCGTTTCCCGAAGTGCCGGTGCATCCCGAGCGCGTGCTGGTGGTTGCAGGCAGGCACGAGGAACTGATCACGTCGGGCGCCTCGATGACCTGGCATGATCTCGTGCTCTATCTGATCGGCCGCCATGCTGGCGTGACCGCAGCGCAGACGGCGGCTCGCTTCTTCGCGCTGCAATGGCACCAGGACGGGCTTGCTCCCTACATCGTCTTCGAGGGGCGCAACGACCATGGCGACGCCGCCGTGGAAAAGGCGCAAGCCTGGGTGGCAACGCATTTTCCGGTTGCCAATGCGCTGGAGGAAATGGTGCGACTGACCGGGCTTTCCGAACGAACCTTCAAGCGCCGATTCACCGCCGCGACGGGTCTCGCCCCCATCGCATATGTACAGCGGCTGAGGATCGAGGACGCCAAGCGCCGGCTGGAGCGCACCGAGGCGTCGGTCGACGAGGTCAGCTGGCAGGTCGGCTACGAGGAGCCGGCCTTCTTCCGCAGGCTGTTCAAGCGTGTGACCGGGATGACGCCGGGCGCCTATCGCCGCCGCTTCCGGATTCCGGATTTTGCGCTGCCGGGCATATCGGGTGGGGCGAGTTCTCGCCGTTGAAACTTCCGCTGCGATGAACGAGTCTGTAGAACCGTTCGTAATTTGCGAACGGCGAACGGAGGCC
>JALYWP010000246.1 GCA_030852655.1 Pseudomonadota bacterium
CCGGGGCCTCCGCGATGAACGCAACGAGCGAAAAGGAGGATGGTCCGACCTCGACCATCCTCGCGCCCATCGACGAGGTACCGACCGAGGGCCTGCCCCTCGGCTGGGGCTCGGGCTGGTGGGGCACCACCGCATATTCGATCGCCATCCTCTTCTCGCTCTTCCAGCTCTGGACGGCAGCCTACGGCGCGCTGCCGAGCCAGATCGTGCGGGCCATGCATGTCGGCTTCCTGCTGCTGCTCGGCTTTGCGCTGATCGCCAATCTGAGCACTAAGACGCGCGCCGGCCGCTGGATGCTCTGGGTGCTCGGCGTTCTCGGCTTCCTGACCGGCATCTACAACTGGGTCTTCTACGAGGAATTGTTGCTGCGCGCCGGCGGCTTCCACACCGTCCCGGACCTGGTCGTCGCCACGGTCATGATCGCGCTGGTCTTCGAGGGAGCGCGCAGGCTGATGGGCCTGCCGCTGACCATCATCGCCGGCATCTTCCTCGCCTACTGCTTCTTCGGCCAGTACCTGCCGCCGCCCTTCATCCATCGCGGCTACGATTTCGCGCAGATCATCGAGCATATCGGCTTCGGCGTCGAAGGCATCTACGGCACGCCGGTCTACGTCTCGGCTGCCTACATCTTCATCTTCGTCGTCTTCGCCGCCTTCCTCGAACGCGCCGGCATGATTGCGCTGTTCAACGATTTCGCGCTCGGCCTGGTCGGCTCCTGGCGCGGCGGCCCGGCCCAGGTCTGCGTGCTGTCCTCGGCGCTGATGGGCACCATATCCGGCTCGGGCGTCGCCAATGTCGTCGCCTCCGGCCAGTTCACCATCCCGCTGATGAAGCGCTTCGGCTTCCGCTCCGAATTCGCCGGCGGAGTCGAGGCGACATCCTCCATGGGCGGCCAGATCATGCCGCCGGTCATGGGCGCGGTCGCCTTCATCATGGCCGAAACACTGAACATCCCCTATGCCGACGTCGTCAAGGCGGCGATCATCCCCGCGATGCTCTATTTCGGCGTCTGCTTCTGGATGGTGCATCTGGAGGCGGGCAAGGTGGGCCTCGCCGGCATGCCGAAGGCCGAACTGCCCAATCCGTGGCAGGCGGTGCGGCTGCACTGGCCGCTGGTGCTGCCGCTCGCGGTGCTGGTCTATCTTCTCTTCGCCGGCTACACGCCGATCTTCGCCGGAACGATGGGGCTGGCGCTGACCGTCGTGCTCATCCTCGGTACGCCGCTCGCCGCGCTGATCGGCCCGTTCGCCTTCCGCATCGTCTTCTGGATTGCGCTCGGCCTTGCCGCCGCCTCCTTCATCCGCTTCGGCGTCGACCTCCTGATGCTGGTCGTCGGCGGCCTTGTCGCCGCCTGCGCGCTGTTCAGGGGCGGCCGCGAAACGCTGGTCATCTGTCGCGATTCGCTTGCCGAGGGCGCCAAGAACGCACTCCCTGTCGGCATTGCCTGCGCCATCGTCGGCGTCGTCATCGGCACGCTGACGCTCACCGGCATCGCCTCGACATTCATCGGCGCGATCATAAGGATCGGCGAGGACTCGCTGTTCCTGTCGCTGATCCTGACCATGCTCACCTGCCTGGTGCTCGGCATGGGCATCCCCACCATTCCAAACTACATCATCACCTCCTCGCTCGCCGGACCGGCGCTGCTCGCGCTCGACGTTCCGCTGCTCGTCAGCCATATGTTCGTCTTCTACTTCGGCATCATGGCAGACCTGACCCCGCCGGTGGCGCTAGCCGCCTTTGCCGCAGCACCCATGGCGAAGGTGTCCGGGCTCAGGATCGCCGTCCAGGCGACGAAGCTCGCCACCGCCGGCTTCGTCATCCCCTTCATGGCGGTCTATACGCCCGCGCTGATGCTGCAGGACGCCGGTCCGATGGCCGCCGCATGGGGCTATCCGGTCGAGGTCGTCTATGTCGTCGCCAAGGCCTGCCTGGGCATTGCGCTGTGGGGCGCTGCCTTCGTCGGTTTCCTCTTCGTCCGTCTTGCCTTGTGGGAGCGGATCGTCGCCTTCGCCGCGGGGCTGCTTCTGGTGCTCGCTCTGCCGCTCACCGACGAGATCGGCTGGGCGCTCGCCATGCTCTGGATTGGCTGGCACTGGTGGCGGGCGCGCCGCCTCCCCGCCCTGCAATGAGCCTCTGCATCCTCGCCGCGGGCAAGGTGACGATACTCGCCGTCTCCGCCTTCACCCTCTCATGGACCCATTCCGTCGAAAAGACGCGCTGGCAGGAGGATTGGCGTGTGACGCCGGCAGGCCTCGAAATCGCCGAGGCGCGCGTCAAGGGGTCGGGCGCCGGCATGGACCCACCCGAGAATGCCGTTCTGAAGGATGGCTGGTGGATCTATGCGCCGAATGTCGGCGCGCGACCGGTGGTCAGGCTCGCGGCGTCAGGGGCGACAGGCGGCGGCTGGATGCTTTGCGCGGAGCAGGCCTGTCTGGAGCTTGGAAGGCAAGCGGGTGAACCGGTCGAGCTATATGCCTGCGCCGGCAGGCAAGCGCCCGCGACACGGGATCAGTGAAGGGCGGCGGGCGCACCTGGCCGGCGTGCGCAGGCGGGACCGGGGCCGCGCATGTAATGGCGCTCGGGCCGATAGGTCGGCGCAACGAACTCGCGCAGGGCGAAGGCGAAATGCGTGATGTGATTCCAGACGTTCATCGTACCAATCCCTGTCCCTCGGATGCCCCTTCCGATTACGGACAATTTTAGCGTTCAGTCGTGAATCTTCTGTAAACGCGATGTTAATCTTCGGCTGGAGTGGCCCCGGACCATGACCGAAACGCGGCTGATTCGAGGCCTTTCCCCGGTTGCCCGGAAACTTCTCCGCCCTGTGCTTTTTCCGACACAGCGGTTTCGCGCCTATGTCACGCCGTCGCGCATTTGTTTCAGTTGCGTCTCGAAGGCGAATTTCCACGGATTCCGGAACATGCTTGCGCGAAGCACGTTGAACAGCGAGCCGGGCGAATTCCGGCCCGCCGGGTACGTTCGCGTGAAGGACGATCGGCGCCGACTCTTCAAGAACGCCAAGAAACAGGAAGGGCAAGAGCCATGGGTTTCTTTTCCAAGGACATCAAGACGCTTGACGACCTCTTCGTGCACACGCTGCGCGACATCTATTACGCCGAGAAGCAGATCGAGAAGGCGCTGCCGAAGATGATCGACAAGGCGACCAATCCCGAACTCAAGGCCGGCTTCGAGAAGCATCTGCAGGAGACGAAGGGGCACATCCAGCGCGTCGAGCAGGTCTTCGAGATGCACGGCGTCGAGGCCAAGGGCGTCAACTGCCCGGCGATAGACGGCATCATCGAAGAGGCCAACGAGGTCGCCGGCGAGGTCGACGACAAGCAGGTGCTGGACGC
>JALYWP010000273.1 GCA_030852655.1 Pseudomonadota bacterium
TGCCGCGCTCCGGCTTGTAGGTGCGGCCGGCGACGATGATCGAGGCTATGCGGTCAATGCGGAAGGCGCGGAAGTCGGAGCGCATCTCGCACCAGGCGACAAGCGTCCAGACCTTGCCCCAGAACCAGAGGCCCAGCGGGCGCACGTCGCGGGCCGACGGCCGGCCCGCCTCGTCGCGATAGTCGAGCGTCAGCACCTCGCGCTTCTCGACGGCGCGCTCGATGCGGTCGATATGGGCGCGGTCTGCGTCGCTGACCACCCACATCGGCGCGTGGATTTCGGTGCGCGCGATGCGGTCCTTTTCGGCGTCGGGCAGCACGGCGCCGATCTTGACCAGCGCTTCCTCGGCGGCCCGCGCCATGGTGGCTCCGCCAAAGGCCCGGACCATGCGGGCGCCGGCGACCAGCGCCACGATCTCGTCACGCGTGAACATCAGCGGCGGAAGGTCGAAACCCTCCCTCATCATGTAGCCGACGCCGGCCTCGCCATCGATCGGCACGCCGGTCGACTGCAAATCCGCTATGTCGCGGTAGATGGTGCGCTCGGAGACTTCGAGCCATTCGCCGAGCTTCTGTGCGGTGACCAGCCGGCCACCGCGGAAATGCTGCACGATCTGGAAAAGCCGGTCCGCTCGCCGCATGAGTCGCTCCTGCTGTCGTGTGCCGTGCCTGCGGCGCCCTGTCCGTGGTGCGCCCGGCTGTTTCGAGCCGCGGAAACTGCCACAAGGCTCCTGACAGCATATTGTCAGGAGCCTTCAGCATAGTCGTGTCCGCCGGCGAGCGAAACAGGCGCCTCGAGAGTCTCATCAGGCCGGCTGGATCAGCGACCGCGCGAGCAGCGGTCGCCTTCCAAATCGGGCCAGCCGATATCCTTGCGGATGTCTTCCGGCAGCGAATACATGAAATGCGCCATGCGGAACTCGTCGCGCCTGGCCTTGATCCTTGCGGCGTAGCGGCGAACGGTATGATAGAGCCTGGGGGCGATCGGATTCATGACGGTCCTCCTTGTTCGATGGAGGCATCATCGCATACCCCTCCTGACAGCAGTCCGTCAGGAGGCCGGCGGCGTGGTCGATGTATTTTCCCGGCGGGCTGAAAAGCTCAGTCCTTCACCGGCACGGTATAGTTCAGGGGCAGGCGTCCGCCGTCGGCATAGATCGTCTGGCCGGTGACGTAGCTCGCCTCATCGGAGGCGAGAAATGCCGCAATTGCGGCGATTTCGGCCGGTTCGCCGATGCGGCCGATCGGCGTGCGCGACAGGATGCGGTTCTTCGCCGCGGGATCGTCGTTCACGCTGGCCAGCATGTCGGTCATGATCGAGCCGGGGCCGATCGCGTTGACGCGGATGCCGTAGGGCGCAAGGCCGAGCGACATGACCTTTGTCAGTTGGTTTATGCCGCCCTTTGAAACTGAATACGGCACCTGGTTGGCGATGGCGAAGACGGCATTGACCGACGACATGTTGACGATCGAGCCCGGCTTTTCGCCCCCCTTGACGCGTTCGACCATGTGGCGGGCGACCGCCTGGCCGGTGAGGAACGAGCCCTTGAGGTTGACGCCAAGCACGCGGTCGAAGTCCGACTCCGACAGGTCGAGGAAATCGGCGGCATGGACGATGCCGGCATTGTTGACCAGCACGTCGATCCTGCCAAATGCGGCAATTGCCGCTGCGACGAGGCTCTCGACATTGGCCCGGTCCGCGACATTCGTCCTGTGGAACCTGATTTCGCCGGTCGCCGACATATCGGCGAGGGCCTTTTCGCCACGGGCGTCGTCTATGTCGGCGATCATCACCTTCGCCCCTTCCGCGACGAAACGTTTCGCGATGGCGTAGCCGATGCCGCTCGCGCCGCCGGTGACGATGGTCGCCTTGCCGCTGAGATTCATGGGAGTGCTCCTGTTATTTTTCTCTTCGTGCGCCATTCCAGCCACGGATGCTGGCGGCAAGGGGCACGGAGGTCAACCGCAAGGGCCAGCGGGAAAATTTCTGCGAGAAATCCGGCTGGTGGATCAAGGCCGTCCAGGCTGTCCTGGAGGGCCAGAACGTTATCCGAGGCGACAAGACTTCTCCGATAATGCTGTTCAGGAGTTGAGACAGCGTTCTACCATCCTCAACCGGAGAAAGGAGTTGCTTGCGGATGGCTGTCCAGCCGTCCTAGATTGCGCCGAAAATCGCCGCGGCCGCGGAATGGGTTTCAAGGAGGCAGGAATGGCACTGACGATCAACGACAATGCGCCGGATTTCGAGGCGAACACCACCGAAGGCCCGATCCGTTTCCACGAATGGCTGGGCGACAGCTGGGGCGTGCTCTTCTCGCACCCCAAGGACTTCACGCCGGTCTGCACCACCGAGCTTGGCCGCATGGCGGCGCTGAAGCCAGAATTCGACAAGCGCGGCGTTAAGATCATCGGCCTTTCGGTCGACCCCGTGGAGAACCACAAGAAGTGGTCGATCGACATCGCCGAAACTCAAGGCACCGCCCCCAATTATCCGATGATCGGCGATACCGATCTCAAGGTCGCCAAGCTCTACGGCATGTTGCCGGCAGAGGCGGGCGAGACCTGCGAAGGTCGCACGCCGGCCGACAATGCGACGGTTCGCGCCGTCTTCATCATCGGGCCCGACAAGAAGATCAAGCTCTCGCTGGTCTATCCGATGAGCACCGGGCGCAACTTCGACGAGATACTGCGCACGATCGACTCGCTTCAACTCACCGCCAAGCACAAGGTGGCGACACCGGTCGACTGGAAGCAGGGCGACGACGTCATCATACTGGGCTCGGTCTCCGACGAGGAAGCCAGGGGCAAGTATCCCGGCGGATGGAAGACGCCGCGGCCCTACATGCGCATCGTGCCGCAGCCGAACTGAAATAACCGCAGGCGGACCGAATTTGCGGGCCGGTCCGACCCGGTTATGATAGTCTCCCTCCGTCCGCCCCTGGCGGCCGAAGGGAGGCAGAACCATGATCTTTCGCCAGCTTTTCGATTCCACCTCCAGCACCTATAGCTATCTGATCGCAAGCCGGCGAGGGGCCGAGGCGCTGATCATCGATCCGGTGCTGGAGAAGGTCGACCGCTACATCAAGCTGCTCAACGAGCTCGATTTGAGGCTGGTCAAGGCGGTCGACACGCATTTGCATGCCGATCACATCACGGGGCTCGCCGAACTGCGCGACCGTACCCACTGCATCACTGCGATGGGCGAGCAGACCAAGGCCGACGTGGTGTCGATGCGGCTTGCCGACGGCGACAAGCTCGGCATCGAAGGTGTCAGCCTCGACGTCATCTACACGCCCGGCCACACAGACGATTCCTATTCCTTCGCCATGCAGGACCGTGTCTTCACCGGCGACACGCTGCTCATCCGCGGCACTGGTCGGACGGACTTCCAGAACGGCGACCCGCGCCAGCAATACGAGTCCATCTTCAACCGGCTGCTTCGGCTGCACGACGACACGATGGTGTTCCCGGCGCACGACTACAAGGGCGACACGGTGAGCACGATCGGCGAGGAGAGGCGCAACAATCCGCGCCTCCAGGTGCCGTCGATGGAAGCGTATGTCGAGCTGATGAACAATCTCAACCTGCCCAACCCGAAGATGATGGACGTGGCGGTGCCGGCCAACATAAATATAGGCCTGCACCAGGAGGAGGTGGCGCAGAAGGGCTGGGCGGTGAAGGCGGATGAGGCACTGGGGCTTCTTGGGCGGCCGGACGTGGCGCTGGTCGACCTGCGCGAGAGGAGCGAGCGCGAGCGGGATGGCACGATCCCCGGCGCGCTGCACCTGCCCTATACCGAGATCGACGACAATGTGACTCCCGGCGGCCTCCTCCATCAACTTGGCGAGATGCAGAAGCTCGCCTTCTTCTGCGCCTTCGGCGAGCGTTCGGCGATGGCGTTGACGGCAGCGCAGGAAGCCGGCATCGCCTCGGCCTGCCACATCGAGGGCGGCATAGCCGCCTGGAAGCAGGCCGGCGGACCGGTCGAGCATTGAGACCAGCTCGACTACCGCTTTGACAGCGTCATCCGCGCCTGCTCAAACGCTGCATGTCGAAAATCCTTGCCCTCGTCATCATCGCCATGATGGCCGTCCAGATCATCAAGCCGCTCGGCCTGCCGGGGCTGAGGCAGCGGCGCGACTTCTGGAAGCTGGCGGTGGCCGCGCTTGCCGCGATCTCGCTGACGGTGCTGTTCAGTCACGGGGGGTAG
>JALYWP010000303.1 GCA_030852655.1 Pseudomonadota bacterium
ATCGAATGGCGCGACGCCTGGATGTTTGCATTCCTGGCGGCGCTGCTCGTGCTCACCCGGACCGGCAAGGAAGAGGACCGCGTCATCCGCTAGAGCGCCCTGCGTCATTTTGGACGCACAAAGGACGCTCTGCCACTTGAATCTGCTGCATCGTGCTTACCGAAATCGAATCCGATTTTCGGCCGACTGCAGTAGAACTTTCGGGGAATGACGTTGCGCGAACCCCGCATTTTTTCCGGCCTCACCGCCTCGCGGCGGTTGCCCTTTGGTTGACGGGTTTCGCACCTGGCGTCATACCGGTGTCATGCATGCGACCGGCAAGAATCCGGCGCGCGCGCACAGGGAGGAGCAGGATGCCAGGCCTTCTCGCATTGTCGCGGGGCATCGATCGAGTCAACGAACTGATCGGCCGATGGGTCTCCTGGCTCATCCTCGCGGCCATTCTCGTCAGCGCCGGAAATGCGGTGGTCCGCAAGGCGTTCAACATGTCGTCGAACGCCTGGCTGGAACTGCAATGGTACCTGTTCGGCGCCGCCTTCATGCTCGCCGCCGCCCATACGCTGCGCCAGAACGAACATATCCGCGTCGATATCTTCTACGGCGCATTGTCCCGCCGCGCCCAGCACCAGATCGACCTGTTCGGGCACGTCTTCTTCCTGATGCCCTTCGTCATCCTGATGATCTTTTACTTCGTTCCCTATGTCGGCCTGTCCTGGCGCTCCGGCGAGATGTCGAACAACGCCGGCGGGCTGGTCCTGTGGCCGGCGAAATCGGTCCTCCTGCTCGGCTTTGTCCTGCTCGGCTTTCAGGGCGTTTCCGAGATCATCAAGAAGATCGCCATCATGCGTGGCGACATCGATGACCCCAATCCGTTCGTCTCGGCCCACGATCAGGCCGAACTCGAAGCCAAGGCGCTCGCCGGCGAGGTGCGCCAGTGATCGAATTCATCGCGCAGAACATGGCGCCGATCATGTTCTTCTCGCTGATCGTCTTCATGCTTCTCGGCTACCCCGTCGCCTTCTCCCTGGCCGCCAACGGGCTGCTCTTCTTCGTCATAGCCGTCGAGATGGCGCCCTATTCCAACAACACGATCACCCTTTCCTGGCCGCTGCTCTATGCCCTTCCTGAGCGCTTCTGGGGGGTGATGTCGAACGAGACGCTGCTTGCGGTTCCCTTCTTCACCTTCATGGGCATCGTTCTCGAGCGCTCCGGCATGGCGGAGGATCTGCTCGATACGATCGGCCAGTTGTTCGGGCCGGTCCGCGGCGGCCTGGCCTATGCCGTCGTCATCGTCGGCGCGCTGCTGGCGGCGACGACCGGCGTCGTGGCGGCATCGGTGATCGCCATGGGGCTGATCTCGCTGCCGATCATGCTGCGCTACGGCTACGACCGCAGCGCCGCCTCAGGCGTCATCGCCGCTTCCGGTACGCTTGCCCAGATCATCCCGCCTTCGCTCGTTCTCATCGTGCTCGCTGACCAGCTCGGCCGCTCGGTGGGCGACATGTATGCCGGCGCGCTGATCCCGGGCCTGGTGCTCACCGGCCTCTACATGGCCTACGTCTTCATCCTCTCCTTCCTGAAGCGGGACTCCATGCCCGCCCTGCCCCTCGAGGCCAGGACGCTGGGGCATGGCGTGACCTCGCTTGCCGTCGCCCTGGCCGTCGCCGTCGCGATCGCCTATGCGGCCCACGTCCACCTGACGCCCACCCACGGCGCCAACGCCGACATTCTCGGCGCGACGGTCGGCGTCATCGTCATCTACGCTGTCGCCATCGCCGACCGCGGCCTCAAGCTGAACATGATGTCCCGGCTCGCCCAGCAGGTCATCATCGTGCTGATCCCGCCGCTGGCGCTGATCTTCCTCGTGCTGGGCACCATCTTCCTCGGCATCGCCACCCCGACGGAGGGCGGCGCGATGGGCGCGGTCGGCGCGCTGGTGATGGCTGCCGTCAAGGGCCGTCTCACGCTCGACGTGGTCAGGCAGGCGCTCGCCTCCACCACGCGCCTGTCTTCCTTCGTCATGTTCATCCTGATCGGCGCCCGCGTCTTCTCGCTGACCTTCTACGGCGTCAACGGGCATCTCTGGGTCGAACACCTCCTGGTCTCGCTGCCCGGAGGCGAGACGGGCTTCCTGATCGCCGTCAACGTGCTGGTGTTCCTGCTCGCCTTCTTCCTGGATTTCTTCGAGCTCGCCTTCATCATCGTGCCGTTGCTGGCGCCGGCGGCCGAGCGGCTCGGCATCGACCTGATCTGGTTCGGCGTCCTGCTCGGCATAAACATGCAGACCAGCTTCATGCATCCGCCCTTCGGCTTCGCGCTGTTCTATCTGCGTTCGGTTGCGGCCCGCGTGCCCTACCTCGACCGCATCACCGGCAAGCAGATCGCGCCGGTGACAACCGGCCAGATATACTGGGGCGCCGTCCCCTTCGTCTGCATCCAGATCGTCATGGTCGGCCTGACCATCGCCTTCCCGCAGATGGTCACGCACTACAAGGGCGTTGTGGTCGATCCCGCCGATGTGGAGATCGTGCTCCCCCCGCTCGGCGGCGGCGCACAGCCCGGAATGCCCGATTTCGGCCTGCCGCCGCTCGGCGCACCGCCTGCCAATGGCGCGGCGCCCGCAGCTTCTGCCCCGCCGGCCAACGATCTCTCGGCACCGCCGGGTTTCGGGGAAAAGCCGGCCGCGCCCACTTCCCCGGCGAACGATCTTTCACAGCCGCCGAGTTTCAACTGAAGCACGGATGGAAAAAAAGCCCCGGATCGGTGCCGATCCGGGGCTTTCAGCTTTCCAGCCTGGTGACGGACTACAGCTTGCCTGCGCGCTGCTGCACCATCAGGAACGTGTCGTAATTGTACTCGGCGATCTGCATGTTCAGATAGTAGTCCTTGCGGAACGCCACGATCGCGTCCCAGATCTTCTTGAAGTTGGCGTTGGACGCCATCATCTCGTCATAGACCTTGTTGGATTCGTCGAAGCATGCCGACAGGATCTCGTTGCTGAAAGGCCTCAGTTGCGCTCCGTTGGCGACGAGGTTGCGGATCGCCGTCGGGTTCAGGAAATCATACTTCTGCAACATGTCCGCGTCTGTCGCCTGCGCGGCGGTTCGCACCAGCGACTTGTAGGCCGGCGGAAGCTCCTCGAACTTGCCCTTGTTGAACATGAAGTGGACGGTCGGGCCGCCTTCCCACCAGCCGGGATAGTAGTAATAGGGCGCGACCTTCTGGAAGCCGAGCTTCTCGTCGTCATAGGGGCCGACCCATTCGGCGGCGTCGATCGTGCCCTTTTCGAGCGCCGGATAGATGTCGCCGCCGGCAAGCTGCTGCGGCACCACGCCGAGCCTCTCGACGACCTTGCCGGCAAACCCGCCGATGCGCATCTTCAGGCCTTGCAGGTCGGCGACGGTGTTGATTTCCTTGCGGAACCAGCCGCCCATCTGCACGCCGGTGTTGCCGCCCGGATAGCCGACAAGGCCCTGCGCGCCGAGGAATTCGTTGAACAGGTCGATGCCGCCGCCGTGATACATCCAGGCATTCATGCCGCGCGCATTGAGCGCAAAGGGAACGGCGGCGCCGAGCGCCCATGTCGGGTCCTTGCCCCAGTAATAATATGCGACCGTGTGCGCGGCTTCGACGGTTCCGGCCGCGGCGGCATCGGCAGCCTGAAGGCCGGGAACCAGTTCGCCGGCGGCGAAGGGCTGTATGGTGAAATTACCGTCGGTCGCCTGGGACAGCATCTTCGAGAAGACGTCGGCGCCGCCGTAGATCGTATCCAGCGACTTCGGGAAGGAAGACGCCAGGCGCCACGTGATTTTCGGATTGGATTGGGCAATCGCCGGGGCGGCAAGCGTCGCGGTCGCGGCCGCAGCGCCGATGCCGGTCGTACCGGCTTTCCTGATGAATGAACGACGATCCATTAAAAACCTCCCATATCGGATCATTTACGCGCCTGACCCAAGGGGAGCCTTTGGTTTCCTTGGCCGAGACCGGCGCCGACAATACACCCGACATTATCCGAGTCCAGTATCGGAGAAGGTCCGGCGAGCCCGATAGTCCGCACCTGGGACTATAGTAGCAAGCAGGCGAGTTCCCCACGCAAGTTGCGATGGATTTGCGACGACCGATCGCCTATTTATTAGGCACGAATACCCTCTTTGCCTCCAAGGGATCGCGCATGCTGCAGCCACTCGTCGCCGTCTCGACCGACGTCAAGCATTTCGACAATTACGATTGGCACGCCGCGCCGAAACAGTATCTCGAGGCGGCGATCGCCGGTGCCGGCGTCTTCCCGGTGCTGGTGCCATCCTTCGGCGATCGTCTCGATCTCGACCAGTTGCTTGCGTCCATCGACGGCGTGATGCTGACCGGCGCGCGGTCCAACGTCCACCCCTCGATCTATGGCGGCGAGGCCAGCGAGGCCAATGGCCCCTATGATCCGCAGCGTGACGCCACGACCCTGCCGCTGATCCGCAAGGCCATCGACTACGGCATGCCGCTGCTCGCCATCTGTCGCGGCATCCAGGAACTCAACGTCGCGCTGGGTGGCACGCTGGCGTCGGAAATCCAGGAACGCCCCGGCTCCCTCGACCACCGCGCTCCCGTCTCGGACAACCAGGACGAGCGCTTCGGCATCCGCCAGAGCGTGTCGATCAAGCCGGGAAGCTGCCTTGCGGGCGTTTTCGGTGCCGGCGAGATCATGGTCAATTCGGTGCACCGCCAGGCCATCGACCGGCCCGGCTCACGTCTTCAGGTCGAGGCCGTCGCCGAGGACGGCACGGTCGAGGCCGTATCGGTCAAGGATGCGCGTGCCTTCGCCGTCGGCGTCCAGTGGCACCCCGAATACTGGGTCCATTCCGACGGCAGTTCGGCGAAGATTTTCCGCGCTTTCGGCGATGCGGTGCGCGCCCATGCGCTGGCTCGGACTGGCGCCCGGACCGCCGCGGAGTAAACCTCAGGCCGATACCGGCTGGCTCCAGGGTGGCGGCGGCCTCTGCTCTGGGAAGAGCTTGCGCACCGACTGCAGTATCTCGTCGCGCGAATGCGACTCCATCACCTCAATATACTGCACCCCCGCCCTGCGCAGCGCTTCTTTTTTGACGGCGTCCCTGGCCGCCGCCGTACCCTGGTAGTGGCCGGCGCCCTGCACCTCGACAGCTGCGAGCGGATAGCCAGACGGATCGATGATCAGGATGTCGACCCGTTTGCTGTTGATCGAGGCGTGCGCCTCCCTGTTCTTCGAAAAGATCACTTCGCCGAGACTGGTCTGCGACAGTACGCGGCAGCCATTGCGCAGGGCCGTGATTTCGGTTTCGATCACCTTGAAGACCTTGTACTCGCCGCCACTCATCACCTTCTTCTTCTGGAAGGCTGCACCCATGACGTGACGGAGCTGATCGGCTGAATCGCCGACCGTCGAGGCCGATGCAGACGCCTGCGGCGCGGGGTGAATCAGAAATGGTTTCCGGTAGCCAACCCGCGGCCTCCGGCGGCCGCCGAACAGATATGGATAGGCCACGAACAGGAACAGCGCTATGAAGGCCACTGCCGCCAGCGCGCCGAGCACAAGTATCTCGAAGTGAGTTCCGCCGTCGTCCACCGCCACGATCATGGGGGCAGCCTAGCGCCGAAGCCTTATGCTTCGCTTTTGGACTCCGATAAAATTAGAACTTTCTAATTCCGCCCCTTCACATGCACCGTTTCCGGCACGGCGGTGACGGGCTTGCCCTCGGAGAACCACGACACCAGATTGTCGACCACGAGGTCGGCCATGGCGTTTCGCGTATGCACCGAAGCAGAGCCGACATGCGGCAGGAGCGAAATGTTGGGTGCGTCGAGCAGCGCCTGCGGAACGTTCGGCTCGTCGGAAAAGACGTCGAGGCCGGCGGCGAAGATCGTGCCGTCGCGAAGTGCCGCCGCCAGCGCCTCCTCGTCCATCGTGCTGCCACGGCCGATATTGACGAAGACGCCGTTCGGCCCGAGCGCCTTCAGCACCTCGGCATTGACCGCCTTCAGTGTCGACGCGCCGCCCGGAACCACGGAGATCAGCGTATCGACGGCTGCGGCCAGCGACAGCAGCGTCGGATGGTATTCGTAGGCCAGCCCATCGACCTTGCGGCGATTGTGATAGGCGACGGAAAGGCCGAAGGCCTCCAGCCGGCGCGCGATCGCCTGTCCGATGCGGCCCATGCCGAAGATGCCGGCCTTGCGGCCGCGCAGCGTGCCGGGCGTCAGCCTGTACGGCCCCTCCTTCGCCCAGCGCCCCTCGCGCAGATGGTTCTCGGCGCGCGGCAGTTCGCGCACCGCGTTGATCAAAAGCCCGATCGCGGTATCGGCCACTTCCTCGGTCAGCACGTCTGGCGTGTTGGTGACCATGACGCCCTTCCCGCCGGCATGGGCGGCGTCGACCGAATCGTAGCCGACCCCGAAACTGGCGACGATTTCGAGATTGGGCAGCGCGTCCATGAAGGCAGCGCTGATCCCGCCGAACGCCGCGATGCCGCGCACCTTCGCCGCCATCTCCGGCGTGACCCGTGCAGGATCGGCGGCATCCATGCGGATCATCTCGAACGTCCTGTCGATGCGCTTGCCGGCATGGTCGGACAGTTTGCCGGGCACCAGTATGGCGATGCGGGCAAGGTCATGCGTATCAATCATCGGCGCTCCACGGGCTTCCCGGTTGATTGCCGGACATGCAGTTCCGGCTTGATGAGTTCCTGCGAGGGGCGAACGGACTGCCCACCGAGCTTGTCGAGCAGCGCCCTCGCGGCGCGGCGGCCCACTTCGCGCTGGCCGTTCCACACCGTGGTCAGCGCCGGGGTGGCGATCGCCGCCTCCTCCAGATCATCGTAGCCGGTGACGGAAATGTCGACCCCCGGCACCAGGCCGGCGCGGGCGATCCCGTTCATCAGTCCGATGGCGACGAGGTCGTTCCAGCAGCAGGCGGCAGTCGGGTGATCTTTCATCGCCAGGAACTGGCTCGCCGCCTCGAAGCCGGCCTGCTTGGTACGAGGCCCGGGGATGCGCCAGTGCGGCATGATCTCAAGCCCGGCCGCCCGCATCGCGGCGACATAGCCCTGGTAGCGGTCGCGGCCGGTCGAGGTCTGGTCGGTGCCGCCGATCATGGCGATGCGCTTGTGGCCGAGCGAGATCAGATGATTGGTCGCAAGCCCGGTTCCGTATGCGTCGTCGCCCCGGAAGACCGGCACGTTTGCCCCCTCTACGGTTCGCGCGATCAGCACCGCCGGCAGGCCGTTCTCCTCGGCCATGACGATGTCTTCGCGCGGCGTGCCGATCGCCGGCGACATGATCACGCCGTCGGCGCCGAGCTGCAGCAGCGTGTCGATGAAGGTGCGCTGCTTCTCCAACTGGTCGTAGTGGTTGGAGAGGATGAAGGTTTGCCGGCTGCGGTCGAGCTCGCTTTCGATCGAGCGCAGTATCTCGGCGAAGAACGGGTTCATGATGTCGTGGACGACGACCCCGACGATGCCGGACCGCGAGGTGCGCAGGCTCGCCGCGCGGCGGTTGTAGATGTAGCCGATGGCGCGGGCGTGGTCCTTGATGCGGTCGCGGGTGGCGTCGGCGACTAGCGGGCTGTCGCGCAGCGCCAGCGACACCGTGGCGGTCGAAACGCCAAGCGCGTCGGCAATCGTCGATAGTTTGATCTTTTGGGCCAGAGCGCTCTCCCCGCCCCCTCTTTAAACTGTTTAAAGAGGCGCTTATGCCACCTGTGGCCGCGAGGTCAAAGCTTTTTTGCCAGTTCCTCGTTCTCGGCATTCGGCGCCGCGCTCTTTTGCAGCCTGAGGCGATGCTCGCGATGGACGATGTAGAGCCCGCTGGCCACGATGATCGCGGCGCCCCCGATCGTCCAGCCGTCCGGCAACTCGCCGAAGACGAGCCAGCCGGCAGCGATCATCCACACCATCTGGAGATAGGGGTAGGGCGCCAGCGCCGAGGCTGTCGCGATGCGGTAGGCCTTGATCAGGAACCAATGGCCAACCGCGCCGTACACGCCGACCGACAGCAGGATCGCCCAGTGCCAGGCATCCTGCGGCAGCGAGGCCGTGAAGGGCAGCGTCGGCGCCAGCAGCACGACCGGCGCCAGCGCCGAATAAAGGAGCAGGCTCTCCGACGTCTCCGTGGCCGACAGGCGCCTCGTCATGATGACGTAGAAGCAGTTGGAGAGCATTGCGAACAGCATGTAGACGTGGCCGACCGCGAGCTCGCCGAAACCCGGCCGGGTGATGACCAGCACGCCGGCGAAACCGGCGAGGATGGCCAGCCAGCGCCGCCATCCTGCCCATTCCCCAAGCATGGGGCCGGCGAGCGCTGTGATCATCATGGGGGCGAAGAAGAAGATCGACGTCGTCTCGGCGAGCTGCAGCGTCTGCAGCGCCATGAAATTGAAGATCGTGGCGCCGAACAGCATCGCGCCGCGCAACACCTGCGCGGGCAGGTTCGCCGCACGGAACCGGCCGATGTCCCGCCAGCCGCGGAGCAGGACCACGACCACGACGATGTGGACGGCAAACCGCATCCAGGCGGTGAACAGTGGAGCCACGCCGGCCAGCACGACGTATTTGGCGCTGGTGTCGAGGAAGGTGAACAGGAAGAATGCCGCGACAATGTACAGGATCGCCGCGGGAGGGGTGGCGCTTTCGCCAAGCATTTTCGGATTGTTCACGTGGCAGGCCGCAAAGGGGAGGTGCTCCGCTTTTGCGGGAGTCCGCGCCGCCAGGCAACATAAAAGATGCCGGCAGGGGACCTATGACGTCGGGCAGCCCGTACTACTCGTCCGTATCGACCTCGTCATCCGCTTCGATCAGTTCGCCATTGGCAAGATTCGCCTCGACGCGCTGTAGGAGCTTCGACAGCGTCTTCTGCTCTTTCTTGTCGAGCCCCTTGAGGGCCTGCTTTTCCGTCTTGCGCACCGATTTCTCGATCGCCCTGATCGTATCGCGGCCCGGATCGGTCAGAAATATATGCGCCTGCCGCGCGTCATGATCCGACGCCCTCTTGTCGAGGAACCCTTGTGCCTGCAGCCTGTTGATCGTCTTGGTGATGGTCGGCGGCCGTACGCCCAGCCGCGCCGCGAGTTGTCCCGGCGTCTGCCCGTCGTCCTGGCTGAGCGCCAGCATGATCTGGTCCTGGCCGGCGTAGAAGCCATGCGCGAGCAGGCGCGAGGCCAGCGCCGTCCGCGACAGGCGCGCTGCCGAATGCAGCCGGCTCATGGTCGCAGCCCTGTTCGTCTTCGCCATACCTTCCCCCGTTGAAACCGAGCCGCCAGTGAAACTTTGCCGGCAAGCAAAGCCTTGCCGCGCATGCTAATGCCAGACCGACATAACAGTTAGATGACAAACGAAAACATAGTCGATGGAAAAGTTAGCCGAGCGCACATTTTGCCGGTCTGGAGCCCCCGCTCCATGCGCCGCCGCGTCGGCTGGCCCATCGCAAGGGGAGGTGCAAAGCGGGCTTCTCCACACTATATGGGGCGTCTGATCGACAGAGGCATTCCCATGAGCGAAGCACAAGCGCAAAACCTGACCCAGACGCCCGCCCAGATTCCGGTGACCGTGCTGACCGGCTATCTCGGCTCGGGCAAGACCACCCTGCTCAACCGGATTCTCTCCGAAAGCCACGGCAAGCGCTATGCCGTGATCGTCAACGAGTTCGGCGAGATCGGCATCGACAACGACCTGATCGTCGAATCCGACGAGGAAATCTACGAGATGAACAATGGCTGTGTCTGCTGCACCGTGCGCGGCGACCTGATCCGGGTCGTCGAGGGGCTGATGCGCCGTCCCGGCCGATTCGACGCCATCGTCGTGGAAACCACCGGCCTGGCCGATCCCGCGCCGGTCGCGCAGACCTTCTTCATGGATGACGATGTGCGTTCCAAGACCAGGCTCGACGCCGTGGTCGCGCTGGTCGACGCCAAGCACCTGCCGCTGCGCCTGAAGGATTCCAGGGAAGCCGAGGACCAGATCGCCTTCGCCGACGTCGTCGTCTTGAACAAGACCGATCTGGTGACGCCGGAAGAACTCGCCGCCGTCGAGGCGACGGTGCGCGCCATCAATCCATCGGCAAAAATCCATCGTACCGAACGCTCCGGCGTCGAACTCGCCGAGGTGCTCGACCGCGGCGCCTTCGACCTCAGCCGTGCGCTGGACAACGATCCGCATTTCCTCGAAACGCATGACGACCATGATCATGACGGCCACGATCACCATGATCATGAGCACGTCGCGCCCATCCACGATGTCGGCGTGAAGTCGGTTTCACTGCGTGGCGGCGAGATGGACCCGAAGAAATTCTTCCCCTGGATCGAGAAGATCACCCAGATGGAAGGCCCGAACATCCTGCGCCTCAAGGGTATCATCGCGCTGAAGGAGGACCCCGATCGCTACGTTCTCCAGGGCGTGCACATGATCATCGAGGGTGATCACCAGCGCCCCTGGAAGGATGGCGAGAAGCGCGAGAGCCGGCTGGTCTTCATCGGCCGCGACCTCGACGCCGAGAAGCTGAAGCGGACATTCGAAGCTTGCCAGGCGATTGCGGCGAACTGAGCGTCCTGCTATCGCGCCTTATGACTGCACCGTCGAAGCCGCCAATCTCCCCCATGAGCCAGGGCAATCGCATATGCTGGTAACGATCGTCATTCCGGGGCCGCGCGGCGGAACCCGGAATCCAGAGTGTCGGTGTCGAAGGAAAGGCGAAACGTCACCAATATCCAGGAATTTCGAGCAAGGTCGGCGCGCTGGATCCCGGGTTCCGCCGCGCGGCCCCGGAATGACGACGCAGAGCGGTCCGCTTCTCCAATATAACTCGTATGCGATAGTCTCCGCCCTTGAGGGGGCGATGGCCGACAGGCCAGAGGGGGGTGCTGCAAACTCTCTCGATCACAATTCCTGCGGTGGGCTGTAGACCATGCCCACTGTCGCACCGCTCGATCTCGAAGGCCATTGCATCGCCGCCGTCTTCCTCGGCGGCGTGCCGCATTTCGCGCTTGCCGACGGCACGATCCACCGCCTCGACCACGGCCACAAGACGCTTGCCGTCCATGACGGCTTGCTCTCGGCCACGCTCGACCAGACGAAATCCCGCCTGATTACCGGCGGCGAGGACGGCAAGGTCTGCGCCAGCGCCGGCGACAACACCGAGGTGCTGGCCGAAGCGGGCAGGAAATGGATCACGAGTGTGGCAGCCGGCCCGCAGGGCGCCATCGCCTACGCGGCCGGTCGCTCGGCCTTCGTGCGCTTCGCCGACGGCAGGACGAAGGAATTCCAGCATCCGCGCACGGTCGAGGGTCTTGCCTTCTCGCCCAAGGGCATGCGTATCGGCGTTGCCCGCTACAATGGCGTGACGCTGCATTTTCCTGCCACCGACGGCAAGCCGGCCGAACTCGAATGGGCCGGCGCGCACACCGCGGTCAGCTTCTCGCCGGACGGCAATTTCGTCGTCACCGCCATGCAGGAGAACGCGCTGCACGGCTGGAAGCTCGCCGACGGCAAGCATATGCGCATGTCGGGCTACCCCTCCAAGGTGAAGAGTCTTTCCTGGAGCGCCAGGGGCAAATGGCTGGCGAGTTCCGGCGCTCAAGCCGCGATTGTCTGGCCCTTCCAGGCCAAGGACGGGCCGATGGGCAAGGCGCCGCTCGAACTCGGCACGCGCGGCAATTCCATGGTGACCTCGGTCGCCTGCCACCCGAGCCAGGAGATCGCGGCCATCGGCTATGACGACGGCATGGTGATGGCGGTGCGTTTCGCCGACCAGAAGGAAGTGCTGCTCCGCCGCCCCGGCAAGGGAGCGGTCACCACGATGATGTGGGACGACGAGGAACGCCGCATCGCCTTCGGCACCGAGGCCGGCGACTGCGGCGTCATCGACATAGCCGGCTGATTATTCCGCGAAGCATTCCACCGCGCCTTCGCGGCTCACGGTGACGCCCTCGCCGCCATTCTCGTCGGTCATGTCGAAGACGCGCAGCATGTAGCTTCCGTCATACATGCCCTCGCCGTCGTCACCCGCTCGCGCCTGTGTCTCGATGGTCAGTTCGACATATCCATGCGGCATGTCGCCCTGCCGCTCGCGGTAGAGCAGAAGCCTGAGTTCCTCGCCATCAAGCCAGTATTGCGCGACATGCTCGCGGGCGAATTCCGTCCGGCCGAGGTCGGCCGCGATTGCCTTGTCCGCCATCTCCAGCCTTCCCTCGAAGCTGAACAGCGCAGCACCCATGCCGCGTGAAACGCCGCCGCCGACCTCGAAGGTCACGCCGTCGCCCTCGGCCGCGCAATGAACGCCGCCCGAGGCAAAAGCCGGCTGGCAGGCCAGCAGGGCAAGCATTGCAAAG
>JALYWP010000219.1 GCA_030852655.1 Pseudomonadota bacterium
CTCTCCTGATCGCCGGCTGCAGCCAGGAAGCCGAACAGCCGCCGGCGGCCGTAACGGCGCTGCCGACCCCCATTGCGCAAAGCGTTCCGGCCGAAGCGCCGGCACCGCCGCTTCCGATCGGCGAAGGTTTCGACTTCTACGTGCTGTCGCTGTCCTGGTCGCCGAGCTACTGCGAGGCCGAAGGCGAGGAGGCCAACCGCCAGCAATGCGCCGCCGCGAGGCCCTATGCCTTCGTGGTGCACGGCCTGTGGCCGCAATTCGAGCGCGGCTTTCCCGAGCGATGCCGGACCGGCCAGCCGGACGTTTCGAACGCCACGCTGCGCACGCTCTACGACATCATGCCGTCCGCCGGCCTGATCCGCCATCAGTGGCGCAAGCACGGCTCCTGCTCCGGCCTCGACCAGGACGACTATTTCGCCGTGCTGCGCGCCGCCCGCGAAACGGTCAGCATTCCGGCTGAATTCCGCCGCCTCGATGCCTACAGGACGCTCGACCCGGACGATGCGGAAGCAGCCTTCCTGAAGGCCAACCGGTCACTGGAACCGGACGCCGTCGCGGTCACCTGCGACCGGCGCTATCTGCGCGAGGTCCGCATCTGCCTGACCAAGGATCTCGAGTTCCGCTCCTGCCCGGAGGTCGATCGCCGTGACTGCCGGCTGGCCAAGGTCGTCATGCCGCCGGTCCGGGGCAGGTAGGGGGCGGGCAAGCGTGGCGGATCGAATTTTGCCAACTGGCCTTTGCCTGCCGGATGCCGGCGCTTAACCTTCCGCGCGATAGAGAAGCCACTGGGAAGCAAACATGCCAAAAGTCCTCGTCTCGTCCGCCTCGCCCTACAGTTGCAAGGTCCGCATGGCGGCCGCCTATGCGGAGATTCCGCTGGAAGCGGTTCAGGTGGAGACGTCGAACCCGACGGAGGAATTCCTCAGGGCCAATCCGCTCGGCAAGATTCCGGTGCTGGTCGCCGATGACGGCGAGACGATTTTCGACAGCCGCGCGATCACGCAGTATCTGAACCGCCAGTCCGGCAACAAGCTCTACCCGCGCAATCCGGCCAGGCGCACGGATGCAGAGCGGCTTGAGGCACTGGCCGACGGCATCGCCGATGCGGCGCTCGCCCATGTCTACGAGCGCCGCTCGCGTCCTGAGGTGCTTGTCCATCAGCCCTGGCTGGACAAGCAGTGGGGCAAGGTGACGAGGGCGCTCGACGCGCTCAACGCCAATCCGCCGAGGCTGGGCAAGAAGATCACCGGCGGCCACATCGCGCTGCGCGCCGTGCTCGCCTACCTCGACCTTCGCTTTGCCGGAAAGTGGGAGAAGGGGCGCAGCCGGCTGAAGCGCTGGGCGGCGCGCTTCGACGAGAAATTCCCGGACTTGAAGACGCTGCTGCCGCACTGATCGGGAAGCATGGCCCAGAAACGAAACCGGGCGCCGAAGCGCCCGGTTTGCCGTTCAGGATGGTGCCGGTCAGAACTTCATGCCGAGGCCGAAGTTGATGCGGTGGTCCTTGTCGCTCACGTCCGTGGTAGCGCCGCCGAGGGTGAAATCCTCGCTGCCGAAGTCCGTATAGCGGTATTCGACGCGACCGAAGACGTTCTCGGTGACCATGACGTCGGCACCGGCGCCGGCCGTCCAGCCGAGCATCGTGTTGCTGTCGCTGCCGCCGACACCGGAGACTTCGAGGTCCTTGGCCGCGCCACCGGCGGTGGCGTAGAGCAGGACGTTCGGCGACACCACATAACCGAGACGCGCCCGCAGCGAGCCTTCGACGCCCGATTCGGAGCTCTCGCCGGCATTGGAGCCGTCGCCCCAGTTGTAGCCGATGTCGGCTTCCGCGCCGGCCACCATGTTGCCGACCTGCCAGTTGTAGCCGGCGAAGCCGCCGAGCAGGAATCCGTCGGTGTCGATCGAGTTTGGTCCGACCTCGGTTTCACCGGCGAAGCCGTAGCCCAGCGTGACACCGGCATAAGGACCGGACCACGTGTTGAGCGGCGGTTCTTCCATCGGAACGGCCGGCGCCGGAGGCGCTTCCATGATGGCGTCGGCGGCGAAGGCGGGAGCGGTGCCGACAACGGCCATCAGCCCCAGCGCGGCAACGGCAGATCCGCCGAATTTGAGTTTGTTTTGCATTCCTCTTACTCCATGGCCACAAGACATGTGGTTTACGATGAGGCGCCACCCCGGCCCGCTTGGGAGGAGGAACGGACCGGATGCCTGCCGGTTCCGAATGTCATGTCGAAATGTGGCTCCAACGAACCTGAAATCGGGTCATTGCCCGGCGCGAATGCGGCAGAAGCTTGACGTTGCCTTCTCGCAACAGAGCCTGTCAGGAATGACGGCACCCTGAACCTCGACCGCGCTTGGTGCAAGGCGTTGCGCGGCCTATATCAGTCCTGGCCGCGGCGGAGCGACGCAGGCCTTGACGCGCCCATTTCGGGTGGTGGGCCACAAAGTCGTCAAAAGAACGAACGGGTTTTAACGAAACGGCCGCCGCATTTGCCAAGCGGCGTCGTTGGAATGAACAAGAAGGATCGATGATGACGACAGCCACGCGGACGGCATTGGTGACCGGCGGCGCCAGGCGCATCGGCAGGGCGATCGTCGAAGACCTTGCCGCACACGGCTTTGCCGTCGCGATCCACTGCAACCGCTCACGCCCGGAAGCGGACGCTCTTGCTGAACAGATTCGCATCGCGGGCGGACGCGCCGCGGTGGTGCAGGCTGATCTCCTCGACGCTGCCGCAACCGATGCGCTGATCGCCGGGGCGGCAAAGGCGCTCGGGCCGGTCGGCCTGCTCGTCAACAATGCCTCGATCTTCGAGGACGATTCGGTCGAGACCTTCGATCCCGCGGCGGCGGGTCGGCACTTGGCCATTCACGTGAACGCCCCGGCCGTGCTGGCGCGGCGCTTCGCCGAGGCGCTGCCGGCGCAGGAGGAGGGGTTGATCGTCAACATGATCGATCAGCGCGTCTGGAAGCCGACGCCGCGCTATTTCTCCTACACGCTGTCGAAATCGGCCCTCTGGATGGCGACGAGGACGATGGCGCAGGCGTTGGCGCCGCGCATTCGCGTCAATGCGATCGGTCCGGGCCCGACCTTGGCCAGCACGGTGCAGGGCGCGCAGGATTTCCGTGCGCAGGTCGACGGCGTGCTTCTCGAACGGGCGCCGGCACTTGCCGAATTCGGGGCCGCTATCCGCTATCTGTGGGAAGCGCGCTCGATAACCGGGCAGATGATAGCGCTCGACGGCGGCCAGCACCTTGCCTGGCAGACGCCGGATGTGACAGGCATGGTGGAATGAGCCGGAGAAGAAAAAGCATACCGGGAGAAGTCGACGAAGGTGAAGCCGCCGACGACATTGCCGGTTTCATCGCCGGCGACGAGACCGACGAGGAAGACGCCCCGGAAGACGCTGCCGTCGAGGACCAGGACGCCGCACCCGCGCCCGGCATGGACGTGCCCTTCACGACGATCGACTGGACCGCGCATGCCGGCGACGCCGACGGCAAGGTCGG
This sequence comes from Pseudomonadota bacterium, assembly GCA_030852655.1. Taxonomy (GTDB): domain Bacteria; phylum Pseudomonadota; class Alphaproteobacteria; order Rhizobiales; family Rhizobiaceae; genus Mesorhizobium_K. Next base: position 3,514 of record JALYWP010000219.1, read on the forward strand.
CGCCGAGGTCATCCAGACGCTTGTCAAGCGCCTGCCCAACGCTCCCGGCGTCTACCGCATGATGAACGCTGCCGGCGACGTGCTCTATGTCGGCAAGGCGCGCAGCCTGAAGAAGCGCGTGACCAATTACGCGCAAGGCCGCTTTCACACCAACCGCATCGGCCGCATGGTGCGCGAGACGGCGACGATGGAATTCGTCGTCACCCGCACCGAGATCGAGGCGCTGCTGCTCGAGGCGAACCTGATCAAGCGGCTGCGGCCGCGCTTCAACGTGCTGATGCGCGACGACAAGTCGTTCCCCTATATCGTCCTGACCGGCAACCATCCGTCGCCCGGCATCTTCAAGCACCGCGGTGCGCGCTCGCGCAAGGGCGACTATTTCGGGCCGTTCGCCTCGGCCGGCGCGGTCGGCCGCACCATCAACTCGCTGCAGCGCGCCTTCCTGCTCAGGACCTGCACGGACTCCGTCTTCGAGAGCCGGACCCGGCCCTGCCTGCTCTACCAGATCAAGCGCTGCTCGGCGCCCTGCACCGGCGAGATTTCGCCTGAGGACTATGCGGCCCTGGTCGAGGAGGCGAAGGACTTCCTGTCGGGCCGCAGCCACAGGGTGAAGACGGATATCTCGCAGCAGATGCAGCAGGCGGCGGAGGCTCTCGATTTCGAGCGCGCCGCGATCTACCGCGACCGCCTTGCGGCGCTGTCGCATGTGCAGAGCCACCAGGGCATCAACCCGCAGGGCGTCGAGGAAGCCGACGTCTTCGCCATCCACCAGCATGGCGGCCATGTCTGCATCCAGGTCTTCTTCTTCCGCACCGGGCAGAACTGGGGCAACCGCGCCTATTTCCCGAAGGCCGATCCCGCATTGGAGGCGCAGGAGGTGCTGTCTTCCTTCCTTACCCAGTTCTACGACGACAAGCCTTGCCCGCGCACCATCATGCTTTCGCACGCGGTGGAGGAGCAGGAACTGCTCCAGCAGGCGCTCGCCACCAGGGCCGGGCATAAGGTGTCGATCCTGGTTCCCCAGCGCGGCGAGAAGAAGGATCTGGTCGATCACGCCGTACAGAACGCCCGCGAGGCGCTCGGTCGCCGGCTGGCCGAGACGTCCACCCAGACGCGGCTGCTTGCCGGTTTCGCCGAGACATTCGGGCTGGACAGGCCGCCGCGTCGCATCGAGGTCTACGACAATTCGCACATCATGGGCACCAATGCTGTCGGCGCCATGATCGTGTCCGGGCCGGAAGGCTTCGTGAAGAACCAGTACCGCAAGTTCAACATCCGCTCGACCGACATCACGCCGGGCGACGATTTCGGCATGATGCGCGAGGTCATGGAGCGGCGCTTCTCGCGACTGATCAAGGAGCACGGTGCCGAGCCCGCACCGGCAAATGGCGAGGAAGACGGGGAGGGGGCCGAAACCACCGCTTTCCCGGCATGGCCCGACGTGATCCTGATCGACGGCGGTCAGGGTCAGATGACGGCGGTGCGTGCGATCCTGCAGAATCTCGGCATAGAGGATCGCGTCGTGGCGATCGGCGTCGCCAAGGGCCAGGACCGCGAGGCCGGACGCGAGCGTTTCTTCACCAGGGGCAGGGCGGCGTTCACGCTGCCGGTGCGCGACCCGGTGCTCTATTTCGTGCAGCGGCTGCGCGACGAGGCGCATCGGTTTGCCATCGGCTCGCACCGCGCGCGGCGCAAGAAGGAGATGGTGCGCAATCCGCTCGACGAGATCAGCGGCATCGGTCCGGGCCGCAAGCGGGCGCTGCTCCTGCACTTCGGCACGGCCAAGGCCGTGAGCCGCGCAGCGATCGGCGACCTGATGGCGGTGGACGGCATCTCGGAGTCGGTCGCACGCCTCGTTTACAACCACTTCCACGAAAATTGATCGAATGCGCGACGAATCGCGCAGGTTCATCGAATTCAGCCAGTTGACCCCCTACATTGGCATCTGATTTCAGTAGGGCGGGGGGAAGTCAGGAAAAACATGGCCAAACGTGCGTTCAACCTGCCGAATATGCTCACCTACGGGCGGATTCTCGCCGTGCCGCTGGTGGTGCTGTGCTTTTTCCTCGAAGGCCGGCTGCAATCCAGCGATTTCGCCCGCTGGTCGGCGCTGGCGATTTTCATCGCCGCCAGCATCACCGACTATCTGGACGGTTATCTGGCGCGCGCCTGGCAGCAGCAGTCGAACATCGGCCGCATGCTCGATCCCATCGCCGACAAGCTTCTGGTCGCGACCTGCCTGCTCCTGCTCGCCGCCGATACCGATCGCACCATCGCCGGCTGGTCGCTCTGGGCGGCGATCATCATTCTTTGCCGTGAGATCCTGGTCTCCGGCCTGCGCGAATATCTGGCGGCGCTGAAGGTCAGCGTGCCGGTGACGCAACTCGCCAAGTGGAAGACGGCGATCCAGATGGTGGCCATCGCCGTCCTGCTCGCCGGCCCGGCGCTCGACAAGATCGTGTCCTATGCGACGGAAACCGGCATCGTGCTGCTGTGGATCGCGGCCATCGTGACGCTCTATACCGGCTACGACTATTTCCGCGCCGGCGCCAAGCACATCATGGACGAGTGAGGTGACCAAGCTCGTCTATTTCGCCTGGGTGCGCGAACGCATCGGCAAGCCGGAGGAGGAGGTCTCGCTTCCGGCAAGCGTCGTGACCGTCGAGGATCTGCTGCACTGGCTCAAGGGGCGCGGTGACGAATACGCACATGCGCTGCGCCACTCCGAGGTCATCCGCGTCGCCATCAACCACGAGCATGTCGACCATGGCGAGAAGATCGCCGGGGCCGGCGAGATCGCGCTCTTCCCACCCATGACGGGTGGCTGAAGGCCATGGCCGTCCCCATTGTCCCGGTCGTCCGCATCCAGGCAGCCGATTTCGACGTGGCGACCGAGATCGGCCGTGTGAGCGAGGCCGGCGACGTCGGCGCCATCGTCACCTTTTCGGGCATCTGCCGGGACGAGGAAGGCTCGCTGGAAGCTCTGGAACTCGAACATTATCCCGGCATGGCCGAAGCGGAGATCATGCGCATTGCCGCGCAGGCCGTCGAGCGTTGGCCGCTGGCCGGCCTGACCGCCATCCACCGCTACGGCAGGATCAGGCCGGGCGGGAACATCGTCCTCGTCGTTGCCGCGTCGAAGCATCGTCAAGCGGCCTTCGAAGCGGCCGAATTCCTGATGGACTATCTGAAGTCGCAGGCACCGTTCTGGAAGAAGGAACACCGCGCCGACGGCGCCGAGGGCGCCTGGGTCGACGCCAGGGAGAGCGACGACGAGGCCGCCGCCCGCTGGAAAAAGTAACCGGCCATCCACGGCCGTTATCCTGCTCGTCCTTCCGGAATGACGGCGACTTGAAATGGAGCCGTAGTCCGGACGATCCGCCGATCTCGGCGGTTGGCCCGTCCTCTCCAAAATCTTCTGCTTCAGTCACGGCGAGGCCACGGAACGGACTTATTGGCTTGGGAGGTTAGCGGTGTGACGGAGGAAAGCCGATGCTTGGCAAATTGGCGGAACTGTTCATTTTCGGGTTTGCGCCGCTGGTGATTGGGAGCCTGCTGCTCCCCGGCGCCGTCGCTGCCGAGGAAGTGGCGGTCACAGGCGAGGTCACCTACCGCGAGCGCATCGCGCTGCCGCCCAACGCCGTGCTTACGGTGCGCCTCCTGGACGTATCGCTGGCCGACGCGCCGGAAACGGTGGTTGGCGAGCAGAAGATCGATCCGGCCGGGCAGGTTCCGATCGCCTTCGAGATCAAGTTCGATCCCGCCGTCATCCAGCCGAAGGTGAACTACGCGTTGCAGGCGCGCATCACCGTCGACGACCGGCTGATGTTCATCAATGACGAACGCCACCCCGTTGATCCGGCGAAGCCCGAGCCGGTGGAAATGGTCCTGAAGATGGTCAGGCAAGACGCCGGTGCGACACCCGCCACGCTGTTCGACACGACGTGGATAGCCGAGGACATCAACGGCGGCGGCGTGATCGACAATGCGCAGTCGACCTTCAGCGTTACGGCGGACGGCAAGGTTACCGGAAGCGGCGCCTGCAACCGCTTTTTCGCCGAGGCCGAGATCAAGGACGACAGGATCACGATCGGAAAGGCCGGCGCCTCCATGATGGCCTGTCCCGAGGCGGTCATGGATCAGGAGCAGAAGTTCTTCGCTGCCCTGGAAAAGGCCGCGTCCTATCGGATCGACGGCGACGGCAAGCTCTTCCTCGTGGATGCCAACGGCGTCGACCTCGTGCGGTTTTCCGCCGAAGGCTGACTTGCACGTCCGGCTGCTGCCGTAACGTGAAAAAGCCGGCGTCCAGCGCCGGCTTTTTTCTTTTCGGACCAGTCGCTTGACGCGGCCGGCAGCTTCAAACCCTCAGCCGACGATCTCTGTGTCGGAGAACCAGTATTTGATCTCTTGCGCGGCCGTCTCGGGCGCATCCGAGCCATGCACCGAGTTCTCGCCGATCGACACGGCGTGGACCTTGCGGATCGTGCCCTCGTCGGCGTTTGCCGGATTGGTCGCGCCCATCACTTCGCGGTTCTTGGCGATGGCGCTCTCGCCTTCCAGGACCTGCACGACGGTCGGGCCGGACGTCATGGTCTCGACGAGCTCGCCGAAGAACGGGCGTTCCTTGTGCACGGCGTAAAAACCTTCGGCCTCGCGGCGGCTCATCCACACGCGCTTGGAGGCGACGACGCGCAGGCCCGCATCCTCCAGCATCTTGGTGATCGCGCCGGTCAGGTTGCGCCGGGTCGCGTCCGGCTTGATCATCGAGAAGGTGCGTTCGATCGCCATTGTCATTCCTTGTGCGGTGTTTGAAACGTGGCGGCTCTATACAGGCGCCCGCCGGGCTTGCCAAGCGCCGGTCAGGCCGCCCTTCGGCCGAGCTCGCCAGCATGGAGCATTGGCGCTGCTTCCCGTTGCGGCTATTCAAGGCGCCATCGCAGCCGCATCCGCGAAGGAAAACCCGTGAAACAGCATTTCATGATGTTCGCCGCATACAACGCCTGGGCCAACGGGCGCATCTACGACGCTGCCTCGGAGCTGGGCAAGGAAGAATTCGGGCGTGACGCCGGCGCCTTCTTCAAGTCGATGCGCGGCACGCTGAATCACCTGTTGGTGACCGACCGTATCTGGATGAAGCGCTTCACCGGAGAAGGGGCTGCGCCCGCTTCGCTCGACACCATCCTCTATGTCGATTTCGCCAAGCTGCGCAAGGCGCGTCAGGTCGAGGACAAGCGCATCGTCGACTGGATCGGGTCGCTGGGAGAGAAGGCGTTCGCCGGCCGCTTCACCTACATGACGGTCACCGACATGCGCACCGTATCGCAGCGGCTCGCTCCGGCGCTGTCCCACCTCTTCAACCACCAGACCCATCATCGCGGCCAGGCCCACACCATCCTCACCGTGCTCGGCAGGCCAGCGCCCTCGCTCGACCTGACCCAGTTCCAGCGCACGGAAGAAGGGCGGGCATATGCATAGGTGCCGCACGCGATTTACAGAGTAATCCCAGGAAAAGCGGGAGCCGGCTTTCCTTCCGGAACAGTGACGGGGATAACAAGTTGGATCAGTTCACCTAACCGTGAAACGATCAACTGATCTCATCAAATATTATTCAATTTTTATAGTCGCCGCACGATCCTTGGACACCACAGGGATCGATA